>QHOR01000010.1:15724-19820 GCA_003219395.1 Verrucomicrobiota bacterium
AATCTGGGCAAAGCCACGCCAGAACCATTCAGCGTATGGCAGAACCGGTTTTTCCCGTCGCGGTCTTTGAATCGAAGCTGCATCCGGCGCGCTTGGAAGTCTTCGCAGTTTGAGCAACTTGATACTTCCAAATAAGCGTCCTGTCCCGGCGACCAGACTTCGATGTCGTAACTCTTAGCCGCCGCAAAACCCATATCGCCGGTGCAAAGCTCGACCACTCGATAATGCAAGCCGAGTAGTTGCAGCACCTGTTCCGCATTTTGCGTAAGCGATTCCAATTCGTCGTACGAGTTTTCCGGCATTGTGACTTTGACCAGCTCCACCTTGTCGAATTGATGAACCCGAAGAATGCCACGGGTCTCACGGCCCGCTGCACCGGCTTCGCGCCGAAAGCACGGCGTGTACGCAACAAACTTCCTGGGCAGATCGGCAGTGCTCAAAATCTCTTCGCGATGCAAGTTCGTGAGTGGAACTTCCGCAGTCGGCGCAAGAAAGACCTGGTTCTCCTCCAAACCGTACATGTCCGCTTCAAACTTTGGGAGCTGTGATGTGCCGACCATGCAATCGCGCCGGACCAGGAATGGCGGGCTGATTTCGAGGTACCCGTGCTCCCGCGTGTGCAAATCGATCATGAAATTGACCAGAGCGCGTTCCAGCCTCGCGCCCGCGCCCGTGAAACAAATAAAACCGCTTCCGCTTAATTTTGCGGCTCGTTCCATATCCAAGAGACGCAGTGTCGCGCCGAGCCGGGCGTGGTCGGTGGGTTTGCTGAGATGCGGTTTCTCGCCCCAGGTGCGAACGACACGATTGGCGGCTGCGTCTTTTCCGACCGGAACACTTTCATGTGGCAAGTTTGCGATTCGAAGGAGCAAATCGTTTTGCCCGTCTTCAGCAGCCGTTGCCCGCGCGTTCAGTTCGGCAATCTTTTCCCCGATTTCTCGTACCTGCTGCTCCAGTTCGTCGGTCGATTCACCGAGCGATTTCTTGCCGCCAATCTCTTTGCTCAATCTTTTACGATCTGCATTTGATTGTTGCAGTGCCGTTTCGGTCCGGCGGCGCTCTGCGTCTACGCGCAGCACCTCATCGATTCTGGATTCGTCTCCTCCACCTCGCGTGGCGAGTCGCTCGCGAACAAAATCGGGTTTCTCCCGAATCAGACGAATGTCGAGCATGGCGCAGTATGAATGCCGAATGACGAATGTCTAATGACGAAGGAACGGCAAACAAATGACGGAATCTGAATGACGAAATTGAAGCCAACGCTCTCTTCATGCCTTTCGTCATTCGTCATGCGTCATTGAGCCTGGGTCACCGAACTGGCGCGTGACATCATTACACTTGCGCCGATACTTTAGGCATGGAGAAACTTGACCTCCTCGCTGTCGGGCTCGGCCTGGCCGCGCTTGCCGGCATCAATCTTTACCTGACAGTTTTTGCCACCGGCCTGGCTATTCATTTTCACTGGATCACTCTGGCGCCGCAATACCAATCGCTTGAGGTTCTCGGTAACCCGTGGATCATCTCCATCGCAGGCAGTCTTTATTTCCTGGAATTCTTTGCCGATAAAATTCCATGGCTCGACTCGATTTGGGATGCCGTTCACACCGTCATTCGGCCTATCGGTGGTGCGCTCCTTGCAATTCAGGTGCTTGGTCATCCAAGTCCCGCATTTACGGTAATCGTGGCTTTGCTCGCGGGTGGCACGAGCCTGGTCGCACACACCGCAAAAGCGGCTACGCGTCTCGCCAGTAACGCGTCACCGGAACCTTTTTCAAATATTGGGTTGAGTCTCGGCGAAGACGCAGCTGTGCTTGGAGGACTTGCCCTCGTGCATTTCAATCCCATCGTTGCCCTGATCATCTTTGTAATTTGTATCGGGGCGTTCTTTTACTTTGCGCCAAGAATTTTGCGAGCCATGAAAGCGAAAATTTGGCTCGCGTGGAGGAAGTTGAATGGCCCAGCCGATCGCGATGTACCGCCAAGCCTGCCATTGACGTTGCCAACGCGGTTCGCGTCCATTTTCGACAAAGAAAACGTTCTCGGCGAGACCATCCGGTGGGCAGCGCCATGCGTGAGCGGACGCGGCGCGTCTGCCCGCCGTAGCCTTGGCGTAAGCGGGCGGATTCCCGCTAACTTATTTGGCGCGCTCGTCGCTACGAATGAAGAGCCGCGTAGACTCATGTTTGTGGCGCGCAAAGCAGGACGGCCGTTTGCTCGTACGATCGATCTGGAGGAGACCAACGTTAGTCGTGAGCCGAAATTTCTGTCGGAAAATCTTGTGATTTTGTCTTCTGCCGGAAAAGGACCCAGATATTTTTTCGTTTTTCCGCGATCGCAGGCGGCTTTGGTCGAACAAATTGTCCAGGACTTACACCGCCGTTGCAGCGAACCGGCGATACAGGAGGAAGTCACCGCGAACTCCGCGAGCGCGCCTGGATAGCGCACGCGTGTCGCCTGTGCGGCGAACGCGTCCGCTGTTTGGGGAGCACAGGCTGCCGGGGTGTAGTTGCCGGCAGCCCTGGCGACAACATCTTTGGGCACGCAATTCTCACGCAACCTATTTCCCTGTCTCGGCAAGCTGCAGAGACTTACAGGCTGCCAGCCTGTGCTCCCCAGAAATGCAGGATACAGCACGTGACATTTGTAGCTGCCTTTCTCATAATCCACGCGTGAGGCTACTTGCCGATCGTTACGCAGAGTTGCGTCATACTGATCGTGTTCGCGAACGTGCGCTGTTTGTCTCGCCACGGATTCCATCGGAGCTCGAGCTGCAAGCACGTTGGTTTGCTGGAGACTTCGGCAAACACTTCACTAGCACGGCCGGTGACAAGATCGATGTTGTTCAATTTGGCACGTGGAATCGCGAGGCCGGCCCTGATTTCAGCGATGCTGCAATTCGGATAAACGGCGGTAATCCAATTCGCGGTTGTATTGAGATCGATCTGCTGGATCGCAGTTGGGAAACACACGGTCATTCCACCAATCCCGCTTTTGAGGACACTGTGTTGCACATATTCGTCGAGAGAAGCGACCGCGAATTTTTCACGCGCACAACATCGAACCGCAACGTACCGCAGGTCCATATTAATCCGGCAGATCTCCCGGATGCATCCAACCCAAATACCCCATTGGCACGACCGGGGCGTTGTCAGGCGCCGCTCAAAGATTTGCCCGAAGAGCGAATCCGCAACGTGCTGGCAGCTGCCGCACAATTTCGTTTGCGACAAAAGGCTGCGCGCATTCGCAACAAAATTGAAAGTCGCGGACGGGACCAGGTGCTCTTTCAGGAGTTGGCAACTGCACTTGGTTACAAGGAAAATAAGCTGCCTTTCGCACTGATCACGCAACGGCTGCCGTTAAGATCGTTGCGCGAAGGTACGTCGGACATTGAATCAATGTTGTTTGGCATTGCTGGGTTTCTGCGCATGGCCGATCTCGATATTTACAAAAGATCAACACGGGAATACGTGCGCCAGTTGTGGGACGGGTGGTGGCCGCATCGGGACGAGTTGCAGCGGCTGATTTTGCCAGCCCAAGTGTGGCGCCTCAGCAGCACCCGGCCGTTGAATCATCCGCAGCGACGGCTGGCTGCGCTGGCGATTCTGGCGTGCGAGTGGCCTCGTCTTCAACGCGCTTTAGGTAAGAGCGCTACCAGCACAGCCAAGGATTTTTTTGAAACGTTGGATCATCCGTTTTGGAATTTTCAGTACACACTCACTTCCAAAACGTCCCAAAAGAAAATGTCCCTGATCGGCGACGCACGAGTAGCCGACATTTTGGCCAACGTGTTGTTTCCATTTTGGTTGGCACACGATGTCGATCCTTCGGGATCACTCGGGAAAAATGTGTGGGCGGAATATGAAAAACTCCCCGCGCAATTATCGAACCGCCGCCTTGAGACCGGAGCGACACGTCTGTTCGGAGGGGACCCACGCCGGAAAGAATTCCTGAAAACTGTCGCGCACCAGCAGGGGTTGCTTCAGATTTATGAGGACTTCTGCATGCAAGATAATTCCGATTGCGCGCAGTGCCCGTTCCCGGAGCAGTTGAAGGAATGGGAATGAGTTAGAAATGTTAAAACGGATAAAGAGTGAAA
>QHOR01000242.1 GCA_003219395.1 Verrucomicrobiota bacterium
GACCCGCGATAAAGTTCCCGGCTCACGGCGCGATAAAGGATATCGCTCCGCAGTCGCTCGAGCCGGCTTCGCAGTCGGTACCAAAAACCCCACGTAGGCTGACTGTCCTCCAGCACGAAAACATTTCGCCGCGCCACCCGGCAGCCTTCGTTCAACAACCGAACCGCATGTTCGCGCGTCAGATAATGGAGGAAATAACCGAACACTACGGAATCGAAACTCCGATCCGCGAATGGCAGGGACTCGCCATCGTAGGCGGAGACTTCGATATCTTTGTCCGGCGCATTCGGCAGCTCGACATCGACGCCGACGCGGCGCCGCAGCGATCGAAACAGGCCGAGATCGCGCAGGAGACGCGCATCGCCACAACCGACGTCGAGTAGTTCTTCGCCGTCACCAAGCCGGCGCGCGAGGCGATGGGCGCGGAGCAATTTCGACACGTCGTAATCGCGGTAATCTCGCGGCATCGTCCGGCCGAAATTAGCCAGCCGCGCCGCCACCGCCTGGACGCGACCGAGGGCGTGGTAAACGAAAACAGCGAGAAGGCGCGGCATTCCTCTCCTCACGCCGGGCGTTCCAGCTGGCGCACGGCCTCGAACAAAACAATCCCAACCGCGGTCGCCAGATTCAAACTGCGGGTGCCGCGCATCGGGATCGTAAGGAGCTCATCGTGGTGCGCCCCCAGCAGACTTTCAGGCAAACCTTTCGTCTCCCGACCGAAAACCAAAAAATCGCCGGCCCGAAAATTCACGTCGTAATACGCGCGCTCGGACTTCGTTGTCAGAAAGAAGAACCGGCCGCCGGGTTCCCTCTCCTGCCACAATTGCTCGAACGAATCCCAGAGCTTCACCTCCACCTCTTTCCAGTAATCGAGGCCCGCGCGCTTCAACTCGCGGTCGTCGATCGAGAACCCGAGGGGCTTGACCAAGTGGAGGGTCGAACCGGTGGCGAGACAGAGCCGCCCAATGTTGCCGGTGTTCGGCGGAATCTCCGGCTCGACCAGGACGACGTTGAACAAGACCTAGCCGAGCTTGCTCGCGACGAATTTCTCCAGCTTCACGATGTCGGCCGCGAATTTTCGGATTCCGTCCGAGGTTTTCTCCGTCGCCATGGCATTGTCGTTAAACAGATACCGGAACTTCTTTTCATCCATTTCCAGCCGCTCGATGTCGGCGCTCTTCGCCTTTTCGGGATCGAGTTTGCGTTCCAATGGTTCGTAAGATTTCGATAGCTCATCCATCAAATCGGGACTGATCGTGAGCGCGTCGCAACCGGCCAGCTCCTGGATCTGCCCGACGTTGCGGAAACTGGCGCCCATTACTTCGGTCGGGTAGCCGAACTTTTTGTAGTAACCGTAGATCTCCGTCACGGACTGCACGCCGGGATCTTCCGCGCCCGTGTAGTCACGTTTGTTCTCCTTCTTATACCAATCATAGATCCGGCCGACGAACGGAGAGATGAGTTGCACCTTTGCTTCGGCGCAGCGGACGGCTTGCGGCAGGGAAAACAAAAGCGTTAGATTGCATTTGATTCCTTCTTTCTGGAGTTGCTCCGCGGCCATGAGTCCTTCCCAAGTGGAAGCGATCTTGATGAGTACGCGCTCGCGCCCAATTCCCTTTTCTTTATAAAGCTCGATCAGGCGCCGGGCTTTACGGATCGATCCTTCGACGTCGAACGAATAGCGAACGTCGGTTTCGGTTGAAACACGGCCCGGCACAATCTCCAGCATCGCGGTGCCGAACCGCACCAGAAGGTGATCAATGATGTCCTCGATCCTAGCGGCACCGGTAAGTCCGGACTTGGGAAGGTCAGCCAGGACTTCTTCGACAAAGTGACTGTAGTTTTCTTTCTGCGTGGCGGCGTAAACCAGACTCGGATTCGTCGTCGCATCTTGCGGCTTGAACTGGCGGATGCTTACGCCGGTGTCGGCGACGACTTTCGTGAACTTCTTCAGCTGCTCGAGCTGGCTAACTTTGGTTCCGGTTTTTTCCTGTTCGGCGGTGGCTGTTGTCATGGCGTGGGCTCCTTAAACGACCGAGCCGCAACGGGCGCGGTCTTGGCCACGGTACGCGCCCGCCGTATCTTCGACAATCCGAAACTAAGCCGGGCCGGCTTTAGTTCGCGTCGAGGTTGTAGATTTCGACCAGCCCGACGCCGGTCCGCTCATCCTTTCCTCGAACGATCGCGGTGTAATTGCCAGGCTGAAGCGTGGCGACGATGGCCGATTCGCGATCGTCGCCCGGTGGAATGCCGGTACTTTTGATCGCGTCTTCCTGGAGGGAACGCCAGTCGTCGTTTTCCGTAATCAGCGATCCGTTGCCGTCATGCAACTCGAGGACCGGATCCGGAAGTGGATTCGCAACTCCGCTCGCCCCGAGAGAGGGTCCAATGGCTCTGACGATTATTTTTGTCGGTTGATCGCCGGCGATAATGAAGCCACCGATCATAACGTTGTCCGCGGCTTGGACGGAGCCACGCGTGGCAATATTGGCCATCCGCGAATGGTTGGAATCAATGTCGTAGAGTTCCACCAAACCCACACCGGCGGTATCGCCGACACCACTTACCACGGCTGTGTACGCGCCCGGCGCCAGGGAAACAATCACCGCCGCTTCGTGCTCGTCTTTCGGGGCCAAACCCGTGGTGAGCACATGGCTCCGATCGGAGTTCCAGTTATCGTTCGAAGCGATTATGCCGCCCGCCGAATCATAGATTTGTAACTTGGGATCCAACAGCTTGCCGTTGACCGGGAGCGACGGTCCAATAGCACGCACAACGACCGTCTTGGAATCGGACCCTTGAATAATAAAGCCGCCAATCAAGGCATCATCGCCTGGCTCGACGCTCATGCGCGTCGATACGTTGGCCAGGCTCTTCGCGACAACGGGCGCGGTATTCGTCCGGCCAGTTTCGTAAACGCGCACATCGCCGTTTTGAAAATAGAAGGTGGTTGCAATAAAAAGCTTGCTGCCGGTGTTGTCCAAGACGAGGTCGCGGGCGTCGTAGCTCCCGTTGCTCGTGCCGGGCACCGTTCCGAGATTTATCGCTCCGGTGAGAACGAAAGTCCGAGTGTCGAAAATAGCGATTTTGCTCTGAGCCTGCGAGGAGTGGTATAAGAACGAATCATCCCCGCTGAACGCCGCCGGTCCCGGATAGCTGCCGGGAGTGAAGGTTCCGAGCACACCCGTCAGGTTTGCAGCTGGTATCTCATAAGTAGAGTAACCCTGTCCGTTCCCTCCCCCGCTTGGGAAAACCAACATTAGTCCGTTATGGCTTAGCTTCAGGTCCACGCCACTGCCTCCGTTGAATCGTGCTTGCTGAAGCAATGTGGGCACGGCAGTGGAAACGTCGAACCGACAGGCAGTGGCGGGGCTGACGTTGTGATCTCCCACATAAAGGGTTTTGCGATCGGGACTGATTTCCAGGAAATCGGCGTAGCGGATTTCAAACGAACCGAAGGTGCGAGTTTCCCCGGTTACGGTATTGACCTGCATGAGACCGTCGGTTTGAGGAGTGGCCGGAGTGGCATAGAGCCGATTATCAAGGCCCTCTTCGACGTCGCTCGGCGCATTTGGAAGAGCAATGCTCGGTAACGTCGTAAGAGAGTTTAGATCGATCACACCGATGCCGGCGATGTTCGACCCGCTGTTGGCCACCCACAGCCTGGTCCCGTCCGCCGATATTGCCAATCCGACAGGGTTCGATCCAATCGGGATGGTCTTAATGATGGCGAGCGAAACGGTATCGATCACCGCGACGCTATTGCTCGCTGGAACCGTCGCATAAACGCGCGCCCGTTTCGGATCGGCCACCAAGCGGTTCACGCTTATGTCCAACTTCTGAAGCATGCCGAGCGTCGCGGCGCTTGGCGCTGTTACGACGATCTGCAGGGGAAGGCTCGCGCTGCCAGAAGGACCAGTCACGTTCACCACCACGGAATAGGTGCCGCTAAGATTCGGTACGCCGCTGATCAATCCGGACGAGGAATTAATTGTCAGCCCGGGAGGCAGCCCGCTCGCTGAATAGGTCGCCGAAGTGTTCGATGAACCGACCTGGTAACTGAAATTCGCGCCCAGATAGGCCGTCAATTTGGCCTTGCCGTACAGCGACCGCGCCCCGGCGATATCGTCGTCAGCGAGATGATCCAGATCGCCGATGGTGGAATTCATTTGCGCAACCACGATTTGACCGTGCTGATCCGGATGATCGAGCCCGAGGACGTGGCCGAATTCGTGCAGAGCGACGCGATGAAAATCGAAGGTGCCGGTCGGGCCGCTGCCTTGAAGCGGTCCGCGATAAGAATTCCATTTTAGCTTGTCGTTGAAAAGAACGTCGGTCTCGGTAAAGACGCTGCCCTGGCTCGACATCTTGAGGGTGACGGCGAGGACGTTGGCGCCCCAGTTGTCGCCGTAAACGGTACCGGAAAACAAGACTTCGTTGGCGCCGTCGCTGCCGGAAGAGCCGGATGGCTCTGCCGCTGCGAACTGAACCGTATCGACATACTGGTTCCAAATGCTGAGCGCATCAGCGGCGGAACCATTCCACGAAGCACTCCCATCCTGGAGCGCGCCCGAGGCATGGGTGAGCTGGAGATGCATGGCGATTTGTGTCCCGTCGGGCCATCTGAAGCCGTTCAGGGCAAAGGAAAAACCGGGCACAGCTCCGCCCAGAACGAGGAGCAGTCCGAAGAAACAAGCTGTGAATGCGCGGCAGGAACGCGCCCACGACGAAATCATGGGCTGAATTTACCGGGATTCGTCCGGGGACGCGAAGCAAACAGATTGGGTACAGTTTGAATCACTTTCGGAACAGAATGCCAACCCGCCCGTCTCCCCCCGCCGTCGCTCTTAGGC
>QHOR01000243.1:0-2610 GCA_003219395.1 Verrucomicrobiota bacterium
CATCGAACAACGCTTGCTTTCCGCTGACATTTATCTTGAGGTCTGGTTTCTTGTCGTGAGCCAGGCCGCCGGATTTGAGGAAGCCAACCGGCTTGCCGTCGAGCGTCACGCGCATCTGGTCACCGACGATTTCGACGACCAGCGCATGCCAGCTCTGCGTCTCCAGTTTCATCGGCACCATCAGCGTGTGCCGCTTGATCTCCGCCTCGGCACCGGCCTTGGCGATCGCGTCATCGGATTTTCGCAGGGCGGCTAGTTTGCGGTTCATCGCGCCTTCCTTGTCATCGTGCAGCTTCACGAGTTGCGGCTCGAGCGTGACGCGCGCGATGTGGCCGGCGACGGAATCCGGGTGCTTCATGTCATCGAAGCTGAACGCGACGGTAACATTGTGTTCGAACTGCACGCGGCATTCGCAGATGAGATTTCCATCCGGCAGCTCGAGCTTCATGCTCGCCACGGAACCATGCTCGGTTGTCGTCTGGCGTCCGAACATGACGCCGTTTTCCACGCCGGCGCTCTTGACCCGTTCCGTCCACGTGCTGCCAAAACGGTCTGTCGAAAAATCGTCGGAGAACACCAGCTCGCCCTTCTCCGCCAGCGCGCGTGCCGGAACCCCATCGGACTGCGACCACGCGGGAATGGCGAACCACCCGATAGCGAGTCCGAGCAGGCAGGCGAAGGGCTTGAACCGGCGGAGATCAAGCGTTATTTGCTGAATTGTCATTGCTAGGAAATTGCTTCGCAGTGGGGCAGATGTGGCCGACCAACTTGTCAGGCCAACATTGTACTGACGCCACACAAGGTTTCACAAATGGTCCTTTGATGGGACTCAGAGAAAACGTTTAAGATTTTCGGATCGCGACGAGAGTAGAGTTCATCATGCTCCGCATCAGCGGATGCGTACGATTCGAGCGACCATCAACGCAGCCAAGAGCGCTGCCAAAAGAGGAAAATACTTAATGCCGAACCTGCTACTGATTGGCGGGCGCATTGTTTTTCTTCTTGTTCGCCGGCTTTTTCCCCGGCCGAGAATCCGGCGAGTTCGTTGACGCGGGATTCGTAGTTGCCGAACGCGCAGGTGCGGCCGACTCTTCTGGTACCGGCAGAGGCGCGATGGATGTCGTTGCTTCCATCGCCTGCCGGAGTTCTGCCAAAAACTTCGGCACCAAATCGAACGGATCGTACTCTTTGCCTGAGGTCGAGAGTGTTTCGATCGGCAAGTAGCCGCAGTAGCCGGCCTGGCGGATGAGGGTGAGGAGTTTCTTCATGTCAGTGCGGAGTTCACTTCCCGCACCGACTGGACTTTCCTTGATCTGCCAGTTCACGGCAAAGGGCGCCACGGCGGCCATGTCCTTGTAGGGATCGTCGGACTTGTAATAACCCGTGTCCACAATGGGGCCGCACCAATCCGAATCGACCCGCTTGATGAGGCTCAAATGATCGGCACTGGTCTTCAGGAAGTCACCGTGGTTCTGCACGCCAATAATCACGCCGAATTTTTCCCCATGCTCGGCGCATTCTCGTACATTGTCCGCGATCCACTCCTCCACCTGGTCACGCGTGCATCCGGGCGCCACGGTCTGCCACGTCTGGGCTTTCATTTGAGTGTCGGCAAACACGCGCAGCACGGGCGCGCCCAGCCGTGCGGCAACCTCGACCCATTCCTTGATATGTTGCACTCCTGCGGCGCGAACCGTCTTGTCCGCGGTGGTAAAGTTGTTTCGGACGCCCGTGCCGCTAATGCCGATGCCTAAATTGAAGGCCCGGCGCTTGAAGTTGTTCACATACGCATCGGCCGGCACGCTGGGGTAGCCGGGGAAGAAATATCCGGTGGGGTCAAGCCCGTCGAAACCGAGCCGCGCGCAGAAATCGACCAGCTCCAGCAAGCTCGGACCAGCACCGCTACCCTTGTTGTAATCGTTGAGTAGTTTGCTGAACGAGTAGGCGTTCAGGCTGGTCTTCAGTTTGGAACCCGCCGGCCGTTTGATCGGCGTCTGGCCCAGCAGTGAACTGCTACGTCCTCCGGCTGCCACACCAGCGGCGACGGCGACGCAGCTTAGGGACGCGTGGCGGACAAAGTCTCGGCGGGTCGCAGCGTCAGACACGACAGGTCTCCTAAGGGTAAGTAAGAATTCGATTCGGCCCCATCAGGCGATCAATTCATGAACCACGCGGCCATAGACATCCGTCAGGCGGAAATCGCGGCCGCTGTAGCGGTACGTCAGTTTTTCGTGGTCGATGCCGAGCAAATGCAGAATCGTGGCGTGCAGGTCATGCACGTGGACACGGTTCTCAATCGCGTTCATGCCCAGCTCGTCGGTTGCGCCATACGTCAAGCCTCGTTTCACGCCTCCGCCCGCCAGCAGCATCGTGAAGCCCGTGTGATGATGGTCGCGGCCGACGGCCTTTTTACTGCCGCTCATCGTCGGCTGGGCATACGGAGTGCGGCCGAACTCGCCGCCCCAGACAACGAGCGTGTCGTCGAGCATGCCGCGCCGCCTCAGGTCGGTGAGGAGCGCAGCCGTCGCTTGATCGCTGTCGGCCGCTAGAGTGCGGTGGCGTTTGTCGTTGTCTTGGTGTGTGTCCCAGGGCTGCTTGTTGCGCGGATCG
>QHOR01000243.1:2623-4627 GCA_003219395.1 Verrucomicrobiota bacterium
TAAACCTGGATGAACCGCACGCCCCGCTCGGCCAGGCGGCGAGCGAGCAGGCAGGACTGACCAAAGTGCGACTGGCCATAAGCCGCCCGGATTGGCGCGGGCTCGCGGCTAACGTCAAACGCCTCAGCCGCCTCGGTCTGCATGTGGAAGGCGGTTTCCATGGCCTGGATCTGGGTTTCGAGCGCGGAATCCTCGGGCCGCTGCCGCTGATGAAGCTGATTGAGCGATTGAAGCAGGTCGAGCTGCTCGCGCTGCTGGCGGCGGTCGCGACTGGGGCCGGTGAGGTTTGGCACTAACTTCTCGACACTCAAGTCGCTCGTGTTGACGGCCATCGCTTGATGGTTGCCGGGAAGGAACGAGCTGGACCAAAGTTGCGGGCCGACGACCGGCTGGCCGGGAGTTAATACGACGAATGCGGGCAGGTTTTCGTTCAGCGAGCCCAGCCCGTAGCTGACCCACGAGCCGAGGGCGGGCCGCGTCGGCTGCTGATTGCCGGAGTGCATGAGCAAAAGGCCCGGCTCGTGGTTTGGCGTATCGGTGTGCAGCGAGCGGACGACGCACAGATCGTCGGCGCACACGGCCACGTGCGGAAACAGGTCGCTCATCACGATGCCGCTGTCGCCGTGCGCCTGAAACTTGAACGGCGAAGGCATGAATCCGAGCTTGGCGTCGCGACCGTCGGGTTTTTCGCCCTCGTGCTTGGCGAGGGCCGGCTTGGGATCGAACGTATCGACGTGCGACGGGCCGCCGTTCATGAACAGGAAAATCACGCGCCTGGCCCTGGCCGGTAAATGCGCGGCCTCGTCCGCAGCGAGCGCTGATTGCAGGGTTCCCGCCAGGCCAAGCAAGCCGAACCCGGCGCCGGCCCGCCGGAGCAGATCGCGGCGGGAAATTGTGGCTGGGATGGAAAAACTGGGCATGGCAACGTGGTTGTTATCAAAACGAATCGGAATTGACCGACTCGCCGTCGGCGCGGGTGATGAGGTCGGAAACGATCTGCAGTGGGGCGTTGGCTCGCATGCCGCGGACGGTGGCGTCGCAGAACAGCACGTTCGCGCTGCTGGGGTGGAAACTGTAGATCTCGTTGTTGTTGGTGCAGTTGACGGCACACGGCCCCGGTAGCGAGTTTGTCGAGGGATTGAAACCGGTGAGATTGATGACATTGCCCGGATTGCCCCACGAGCCGCGGCCGCCGCCGGCGAGCGAGATGAACCGGCCCATCTGATAGAGCGGATCGCGGCCCGCCGATTCGGCAAGCAGCAGCGTATTCGAGGTGCCGTCGGTGATGTCGGCCATTCGCCGGCGAACGTCTTTGCCCAGTACGCCCGGGAACGTGGCATCGGGATTAGGGAGACGCGTAAGGAACGAATTGGGTGTCGTAATCTGGTTGGGTGGTGGATAGTCGATTGGGGCGCGGTCGTATTTGCGATATGGGCAGGAGGGACACATGAAGGTCTTGATCGTCGTTTGAATCACGCCGTTGTCGTTGGTGTTGGCGTCGTCCCAGCGGAGGTCGAAGCGATAGCGCTCAAAGAGATTGTTCTGCTCGATATAAGGCAGGATGAACGGGGGCCAGGAGCAGGACGTCGCGGTAGCATTGACGCGGGCCGGCGGGAAGCCGCCATGCCCATCGTGGAAACTGTGGAGTGCCAGCCCAAGCTGCTTGAGATTGTTCTGACAGCTCATGCGGCGGGCCGACTCGCGGGCCATCTGTACTGCCGGCAATAGCAAGGCTACCAGCACGCCGATAATGGCGATGACCACGAGCAGCTCGACTAGCGTGAACCCGCCGGGCCGCTGCCTGGAACAGTTACGCATGAAACGGTCCTCCACGTTGGAGCTCGCGCTTAAGAGAAGAATCCAGCGGAAGATGAGAAAGGGGGCGCTGCGTGGCAGACAAGACCGCGCCGTCTTTTTTTAAGTCGATGCGCGGCAGGTCGGTCGGCTGCGGCAGCACTTTCGCCCGCAGTGTCGAGCTATCCGGCTGACTGTAGCGGCCTTGAA
>QHOR01000243.1:4641-9356 GCA_003219395.1 Verrucomicrobiota bacterium
TCCGATTTCGGATGCTTGCTCAAATACTCCTTCACGTCGGCTGGCAACCAGGCAATGGTCACGATGTACTCGCCGGCCGGAGCGCCATCGCCGGTCGTGCGGGTCGCGGCGTTATAGCTCATGAGCTTCAGCCCGCCGTCCGCGTCAACATAGCCGGACGGGCGGATTGCGGCGGGACTGGTGTCATCGACCGGGTGAAGCACCACAAGCGCGCCGGTGGCGGGCTGGCCCGCGAAGAAAACCTGCGTGCGAACCGGATAGAGCGTTTTTTCACGGTTGCACGAGGAGCATGCGAGAACAGCGAGGAAAGCCCACGCAATCGTTGTAGTCGTTCGCAAGTTACCCCCACCCGCCATGTTTCAGTGCTCCTTTGCTGGCCAACTCATTATGGTTCCGACGCCAAACACTTGAGAGCGGAAAGAGAGGATCGTCGAGGGTCTCTCGCTTACGCTTCGGGTTAGTGTGGGGAAGTCATTCGCTTGCCGAAGCTTCCGCACCTGCACGTCGGCAGGGGTGATGAGCAATTGGGGTCGTAGATTCGAATCGCCCTCGCGAGAGCCGTATTGCACGTAGGCGCTGCCGCGTTTGCGCTTCGGGGCGAAGATTCGCAGCGCCAGCCGCTTGTCGGCCGCCAATGCCTCGCGGACTTGCTGGGTCACCTCAAATTCAACGGACGTGTTCCCAGTTACAGTCCAGGTGGCGAGCGCGGGGCCGGAGGGCGGCTTGGTGTCCCAGGTGATGAGCTGCTCGCTCCACGAGTCGTTGGAATGTACTACCGCGGCAGCATTTTCCATCGGCTGGACTACTTTCACCGGAACCAGGCGCACCGTGGCTTCACTGACCGGCCCTTTCACGCCGGTGAGATCAAATCGCAGGAACGTCTCCCAGCTATAGCCAGGAATGCTGTTTTTCACGATGAGCTGCGGGGCAGCACCGAAGTTTTCGCTCGAATGCGGTCCGTCGCGCACCGCGGCATCACTTACCCGCACTTCGGGCCGCAGCCGGGCGAATGCGACTGGGTTAAGCGGCACCGCTGAGACCATTTGCAGAGTCGGATCGATGAAAGCCCCGGCGTTCTCGATGGAACGGCCGCCTGGGAGCGGCTCTCCGCGCGCATCGGTGGGATCCGCACGAACCTCACCGGCAAAGACGTGGACCTCGGGCCTGCCCGCAGCATCGAAGAGCAGGCCACACTCGCCTTCGATGTTGGTCACCGCTCCCGGCATGCTCACAAAGAACGATGAGCCGGGCTCCAAGACTTTGGCGGTGAGTTTGCCGCGATGCAGAAAACCACGGTCGGCCGCGCTCACGTCGAAGTCGGCAGGTCCTTCGAGCAAGATTTCACCGCCGTGGTCGAATGCGATCTCCACGACGCCCGATTTCAATTTCAGCCGCCCGGGCAACAGGTACGAGCCGGATTTCGTGGGGCCGCTGGTCCCCGATTCCCACACTGGAGCATTGTTATCAATCAGCACGGCGATTGAGCCGGCGGGCTTGATGGGCAGGTCGGGCGTGCCAGAGTCGTCCTCGGGACCGCGGCGCGACAGCGAGAGGACGAAGAAGATGGCCGCGGCAGCCGCCAGTGATCCAACGCCTGCGAGCGATGGCCAAACAAGACGCCGCCGACGAATTGGCGCGTTGCCGGTAACTTGAGCGCCGGTGTTCTCCGCCGTTCGATCCGATTTGCCTCGTGTGCGCCACTGCAAATGAGCGTGCAGATCGAGATAAGCCACGTAGAATACACGTGACTGCGGCTCGGAGCGTAGGCGGGCCTCAAGTCGCAGGCGATCGTCTTCGGCGGCAGTGCCTGCAACGAAGGCTTCGACGAGCGACCACAACTCGTCATCCGCTGGCGGCAGGCTGGCGCTGGTTTCGTTCATTGACTGCCCTCCGCGGCAACATGAAGATTGATGCAGTCGAAGAGCGTCCGCCGCAGGCGTTTGAGAGTCATGTAGAGCACGTTTGGTCGCAAGCCCAGGTCGGCGGCAATTTGCTTGATGCTGTCTTTGCCGGCGTAGCAGCGTTCGAGCAGTTCGCGACTGTCGCGATTCAGTCGGCCCAGGCAATCAAGCAGAGCTCGCCGTCGAGCTTCGAGCACGTCGTGAATGTCCAGCCGAACTTGGGCCACTTCGAGCAGCACGTCTTCGCTCAGATCGACACGCGAGCGCCCGGCGTGCTTTCGCAAAAAGTTGCAAGCCTCTAGATGCGCCATGCCGCACGCCCAGCGCAGGAAGTCGCGGGCGGGATCGAACTCCTGCCACTTTTTCCAGAGGGCGAGGCTGGTTCGCTGGAAGACCTCTTCAGCGTCGTCGCGGTTGGGCAGCAGCGTGACGACGTAGGCGTAGATTCGGTCCTGTGAGCGGACGAATTGCTCGACGAATCGATCTTGCTGGGAGTCGGGATCCATCGCTTTCCCCGAAGAGGGAGGGGAGGGAGCCTTGCCACCGCCGCTACAGAGTATCAGCGGCAAAGGGCGAAATTGGTCGCTCCGCACGCAAAAATCTGAAAAATAGTTCGGCGTGGTGTCGCCGTCATTAGATGGGCACCAATCCGTCGCAGCAAAGGTTGAGTTGATGCGCCGACTTTCAAGCCATTTGAGCTGCCGTCAGCCAATTGAACCCGATTCCGATCAAACGTTTGGGTTCTCGACACGAAAATCGTGCTTCAAAAATCAATTGGCTATCTCGGACGAGCCCACCGGCCGGCGGCAACATTCGGTCGTATTTTGCACGTGCCGAAAGACGGTTGGGATTCCAGGAACGATTCGTTGACGTTGCCGGACAGCGCATTGCCGAAAAAGCACTACGGTGGGTATCTTACTTCTGGTCAGCCGTCTGTGTGTTCAGTAGGCAGCTTGTCCTATTGAAGATCGATGTCGAAGGTGTTGGCACCTTCTTTTATCTGAAACGAAAGGCCGCTCTGGAATTCGTCGGCATATTTCTTGGGAATCGGAGCGCTCTGTGCCTTATGAGAGAATTTGGCGATCGTCGCAGGGTCACCTGCCATGTATTTACGCTCGTCTTCGTCCGTCATTTCAGGGCCGGCTACACCGGGAAAAGTCACCGAAATGTTGTACTGCAGAGCCGGAACATCGGGCTTGCCGGCGAACTTCAACTGGTACCTACCGCTGGCGTCCACGGTTCCTAGGGCGGCAACTCCTTTTTTCGACACGAACGTAACGAGACATCCGGCGGGAACCGTTTTGCCGTGATGGGTGACCTTACCGGAAACTGTTCCGGTCGGTTGCGATCTTCCCAGACATCCAGCCGCTGCGAGCACCGCCGGCGCGAGGATGAGGGCTCGGAACCAACGAGACATTTGACCTCGGGCAATCATCATGCAAGTCGTCCCAAGTCGGCATGCTTAGGAAGGACCACGGCGAAACTTCCCACGATCCCCTGGAGCCATCCAGCCGTGTTTGCTGTCGCTACTATTCAATAGTGACGGTGATGCCATCATCCCGAGTGGCGACCGACTTCAGCACGACTAGGTCCGTGTTGTTGGTAAGGAAACGGACGCTTCCATCGACCCAACCGGACATGATCCCATTGGGGTGCGCCGATACGAGTGGATTGTTCGATCCATGATTAATTGGATAGCGGATCGACGCGAGGTTATAAAATCGCTCCATCGTTGCACTTGCCGCAGTAGATTCAATCGTACCTGCCTGCCCGGAGCCCATGGCCCATCCATGCGGCCAACCACCGTCGATATGTACGTTGCCGCCCGTCGTGCTATCGATGGCCCAAATGGAGCATTCGCCGAGAATCATCGTGTTCGAAGTTCCGTCGGTACAGGTAGCATTTCTCGTGTTCTCGTTGTGCAGCAGCATTCCACCCGCCGAAGCAAATCCATTGGTCACTTGCGCATTGTTGGCTTGAGTCGGACAACAGCTACAACAAGGCCGCATGCGGATTTCCGTGAACCGCCCTGGTTGATCGACGACCGCTCCCATAATGCCGACGTAGGACGGGAGATATTGATTTCCCGCGAAGGAACCATTGAAAGGCTCGATCGGGCTGGAAGTACACCGTACATACTTCGGAATTTTCTGATTGCTGAGATTCAAAGGCGAGTTGCGCAAATAATCGTGATTCGGAGAATTCGCGTAGCCGTCATCCGAACCCCACGGCCAACGATCGAAGATTGCCGACTGTTCCGCAAACGGCAGCAATGGCACATAGAACGACACGCCGTAGGGTGCGGCCCCTTGCGCCAGATTCAGCGGACCGACACCCGCGCGACGCGTGCCGAACGGGAACTTACCGTTCGTGTCGTGATACATATTGAGCGCCAAACAAAGTTGCTTGACATTGTTGCTGCACGACATTCGCCGCGCCGACTCTCGGGCCGTCTGCACAGCCGGCAGCAGCATTGCCACCAGGACGCCAATAATGGCGATCACAACCAAAAGCTCCACCAGCGTAAAACCAGCATGGCGCCGCGAGAGGCCAAACATGGCACGGACTCCGGCCAAAGGTGGGAGAGGTGAGGCGGGACGGTGCGAGACGAGAATTATCTCGCGTCCAAAAGCGCTATGTCAAGAAATGAATTGCCTGACTTATCCCCCGTTTGGTAAGCCGCGTATAAGAATTGCCGGTCCCTCGTAAAGCATTGGTCGGCAAATCGTAAGGTAGCTGTGCCGCCATTTGTGCTCCCTGACCGGCTTTCGGCTGGTCAAGGGGGATTCCGAAGAAACGGATGGAGTTCTCCCG
>QHOR01000244.1:0-4038 GCA_003219395.1 Verrucomicrobiota bacterium
CAATTGTTATCGATACCGTCCGAGGGCGCACTGGCTTCGCGGGTGCCGCTAGCTCCTGCGCTGCTCCGGCTCGATCCAATGTTCGATCCGCTCCGCAGCGATCCGCGTTTCCAGGAATTGGCAGTAGAGCCTATCCGCTCAGTGTTGCTCCGCCCCCGGGATGATTTCGCGGACGATGGTACGACGCGGCAATGAAGAAGGCGTTTCGTTGACAAACTCGTTGATATAGAGCCGTTGCGCCCACGGATGCCTAACGATCCCATTGGGAAAAGACAATCGCGCCTTTGTATCTACTCCATCCACGATCCCGCGCTCGCCATTGCCGAGGATGCGCCTGGCTACGCCATCGAGCATGACCTCGTAAATTTCGTGCGATTGAGAAGCGGTAACATAAAACCGATCTTTTTGGTTGAAGCACAGATGCCCCAATCCCTTGGAGGAAATGGTCGTGAAGAGCGCGACAGCACCTTGCGAATCGATCTTAAGCATCTTGTTGTCTCGATAGTTGACGACATAAAGGTTTCCGTGCCCATCGAACGCAATTCCGTTTGGGCAGTTGAAAAGATCACTCTTTGCGAATGACGAAACGGTCCCGTCTTTCGCAATCTTTGCGATCGAATTGGCGCGACAATTCGCGACGAAGACGTCACCGGTCTGCTTGTTGATCGCGATTCCAACTGGGCCGCTCAGCCCGCTGGTAGCGAATGGCTGCGCTTGGCCTTTCCGATCGATTTTAGTGATCGAGTCGCCGTAGAAATTCGATTGCAAGAGATTGCCTTCGTGGTCGATCGCGTTGCCGGACGCGCCGTAAAGACCTGATGCAAATACGTCACGCTTGCCTTCGGGCGTAATTTTCCAAACGATCTCGCCGAAGTCAGCGACATAGATATTCCCAAGCGCGTCGACCGTTACGCCTCCAGTGCTGTGGCCCTCAATCACTTTAGTGAGCGCATGGATTTTCGTCTCCGCATGTGCAGCAACAGCCGCAAAAAGCAGCACGAACACGACCAGTAGCGCCCGGCTGCGGTCCAAATAAAAAAATGCCGACGATTTCATCAGCGTGCGTAGTTGTTCGGACGTTTGTTAATCATGGGATCTCTTCAGAGTGGTCTCCAAATGCTTGCATACTGCGTCCAGCGGCTCGCGTGATTGCTGCGCTTTTGCCATTGCTTGCGCCCCCTCCATGGCTGCAACGACGTACAACGCCAGTTGTCGCGCGCTCTTGAACCCCGTCTGCATTTCCAGATCAGATTGGGAACGCAATGCCTTTGCCCATTCATTCTGCCAGCGATCGAGCAGTGCAGATAGGGAGCTCTGGATTTGTCGATCCTGCAGAGCCAGCTCACTGGAAAGATTGTTAATTGGGCAACCGGTGAGCAGGTCATCGGTTGATCCTTGGGTACGAAGATTTCGAATGACTTGACGAATTGCGTCCAGCGGCTTTGGCGCATCGGCCACGGGTTCGACCATCCGACGATTAAATTTCGGGGCGACGATTTCTTTGATGACGGCGAGAGCGATCTCTTTTTTCGAGCCGAAATGATGATGAAACGAACCTTTCGTAGCTCCGGCTGCTTTCAGAATCTGGTCGATGCCAGTCGCATTGTAACCGTTGTTGTGAAATAACTCGGCCGCCGTGGCGATGATCCTATCACGCGCGCTCTCGCGCCGATTTCCCGTTCGTCGGCGTATTTTCATTATTGCCATGCTGGCAACCAGCGGAGACGAGATCGCGGCGTCGGTTCCATAACCAATAGCTCTGGCGTATCCCGAAGCAATTTGTCCGACGTCAATGTTTCACCTATTCGCTGGGCGGCGGCAGCAAAGCTCCCTTTCAAGCTGACTTCATCTCTCAAGATTCCGAGCCAAACGAGAAAAGGTCCGTCGTTGCGCACAGGAAGCTGTGGAAAGTTATTAGGCACATCAAGGGTGACCAGGATGCCCGCTTCGCGCACGCCGCGCATATGATAGGATGAAAATATGCTTTTTAGCTTTGCGCTCAACGCTTCATCCGGCTGATTCTTCAAGGAAAAAATGTGCGCGACGGCAATTCCCATCACCCCATTTTTCTCCGTCACCGGATCCACGGCAGGGAGGACTGTTATCTCAGTGTCGGAAGCGAGCGGCCGTAGCAGAAGAACATTGTCGCTGTCCTCCATTAGCGAATTCATCTTTAAGCTGTGTTCACGCCAAAGCGGACCGAAATAGAAAGCACCGTTAACGATCGGACGTTCAAACCTGCTACGGAATCCGCGCAGCCAGACAAAACCTGAAGCGTTTCCGCGATCACGGAATTGCCCGAGCGCCAGAGCGCCCAGTTGTTCGAACGCCTCTGGAAAGTAAGCCTCAAAATAGCTGATAAAATTTTCGCGTTGCCCTGCCTTAATGGTGTAACGACGAAACTCGATGACTTGGAAACTCGACAGTGGATTAGTGTCGTTCATAATTTGATTTGCCGATTGCGTCTGGGCCGCTGGGGTTAATTCGATCCCGGCGTGTACAAGGCAGAAGCTGAGCGCTCTCAAGTGGAGAATTGGATGACTCCAGGTTTTCATAAAGATTCAATGCTAGACTGACCGGTCTGTCTGTCAAAGATTTTTCGATTGGCGTGAGCCGGGTATCCATCCGAAGCGAAGCTCGGCTTTCGGTCCGAGATCAAGTGTCCGTTTCAGAGGAAGACATCGGAGTGCCCAACAACAAATCCCAACGGAGATCAACGCGACCTAAAGAGCTCGTTAGGGCTCCGTCGGAACTGACATCGGGGCTACGCAGATTTTTGCGCTGAGCCAGCGCATATCGACAAGGTTCAGTCTTCGCGCAGACCGCTTCTGTTTGGGTCTTGTTCGAGCACAGCTTCTTCGCCGATCCTCTGCGCCGCCGCGTGCTTCCTTACGCCTTGTATCTTGGTCGAACTGAAATGCCGAACACAGATGGAGCATCCTCCGATGGCAAGGCTACTGCGCGACAGAAAAATCAGCGGCCTAATCGGCTCTCTTAAGGTTTTGAATAGATTTCTGCTCCGCTGTGTTGGAATTCTGCAGCTTTCTGTTGCAATCCATGTTCAATCGCACCCGTTTCGTCAATCGCATTCTCTTTGGCGTAGCGTCTGACATCCTCTGTTATTTTCATGCTGCAGAAATGTGGTCCACACATCGAGCAGAAATGGGCTGATTTCGCTCCTTCCATGGGAAGAGTCTCATCATGAAAAGACCGAGCGGTCTCGGGATCGAGAGACAGATTAAACTGATCTTCCCACCGAAATTCAAAACGCGCTTTGCTAATTGCGTTGTCGCGGTATTGCGCGCCGGGATGTCCTTTCGCCAGGTCGGCGGCATGCGCGGCTATCTTGTAGGCGATGACGCCGTCTTTCACATCCTTTTTGTTAGGCAATCCGAGATGTTCCTTCGGCGTCACGTAACAAAGCATCGCGCAGCCGTACCAGCCAATCATCGCCGCGCCGATCGCGCTGGTGATGTGATCGTAGCCGGGTGCGATGTCGGTCGTGAGCGGCCCCAGCGTATAGAACGGCGCTTCGTCGCACCACTCGAGTTGCTTCTCCATGTTCTCCTTGATCATGTGCATGGGCTTCGTTCATCACCTGCACGTGTTGCGCCCAGGCGCGTTTCGTTAGCTCACCTTGCGTGTATAACTCGGCAAACTGAGCTTCGTCATTTGCATCTGCGATTGAACCTGGCCGCAGTCCATCGCCGATGGAAAAGCTGACGTCGTACACGGCCATGATCTCGCAGATTTCGTCCCAGTGGGTGTAGAGAAAACTTTCCTGATGATGCGCGAGACACCATTTGGCCATGATGCTTCCTCCCCTGGAAACAATCCCGGTCGCGCGGTTAACCGTTAAAGGGATGAAACGCAATAAGACGCCGGCATGGACGGTGAAATAGTCGACGCCCTGCTCTGCCTGTTCAATGAGTGTGTCCCGATAAATTTCCCACGTCAGTTCTTCGGCGCGGCCGCCGACTTTTTCGAGTGCCTGGTAAATCGGCACTGTTCCAATCGGTACCGGTGAATTGCGAATAA
>QHOR01000244.1:4090-10784 GCA_003219395.1 Verrucomicrobiota bacterium
CCAACGCATCTTTTCGACTTCTTCTTCGATCGAGGACGCCACGGCGCTGTTACCAATGTTAGCATTGATTTTTACCAGGAAATTGCGGCCGATGATCATTGGCTCGGATTCAGGGTGATTGATGTTCGCGGGAATAATGGCGCGGCCGCGTGCGACTTCCTGCCTGACGAATTCGGGAGTGATCTCGCGCGGGATGTTTGCGCCGAACGATTCGCCGGCATGCTGGAACGGGAGCGCGTTCCGTGGTTCGTAATTTGCGATTCGTGAATCGCTTTGTCGAATCTTCGACTCTCGATTCTCGAATTTTCGGCCGTTCTCCCGAATGGCGATGAATTCCATCTCCGGGGTGATGATGCCCTGCCGAGCGTACCACAGCTGCGTGACCGGGTGGTTTGTCGAAGCCCGCAAAGGCTTACGCAGCGGAAAAGTTGAGAGTTGAGACTTAAGACTTGACGGGCGATTGCTGGGGCTTGGGATTTGGACGTTCCGTTGCGTCTTGCCACGTGTACCGCTTGCGCAATGGATAGGTAGCCATCATCAATTGGCCTAACGACTCGTCCCTCGTATTCCTCCACATCGCCGCGGTCGCGAATCCATTTGGCGCGCAATGGCGCCAGACCTTGCGTAACGTCCCCGTGAAAATCCGGATCGCTCCACGGGCCGCTGGTGTCGTACACGCGCACAGCTTCGTTTGCTTCTATCTCGCCGCTCATCAACTTCGTCGGCGCGAGCGAGATTTCTCGAAATGGAACACGAACATCCCGGTGCAGCTTTCCGCTGACGTAAATCTTGAGCGAATTGAAACTCGCTCGGCTCTCGCCGCTATCCACCGCGGCTTTGTCTTCTATGTCGCTGGTCCCGCTCGTTCCATTTGGCGGAGGCATGTCCCTGGTTTGTGAATCAATCGAATCTTTGGGCGCAATCATGAATGAGTGTAATCAGTGTGTTAGGAGGTCCCTCATTTCATTCGGGACGACATTCATAAAATCAAAAAGCCATGCGGTTTTACGCATGGCTAAGATACCGTCCAGTGTTCGACCCTCGCTCCCTTCGGCGGCATTACCCGCATCAGGTTCAAGGGGTCTCCAGCCTTTTGCCAGACTCTCAGCCATTGCGGCTCCCCCGCATTTTGCTTCTCGTTCAGAATAGGACTCGTATTTGCGAAGTCAATGATAGGGGAACATCGCGCTCCGACCGTGCGAATGTCCCCGCAGGGATCGACGGCTTACCGCGGCGTCGCCACAACTCGTTGATCAGAATTTATCCGGCGGGCGAAGTCGGCGGCGGCACCTTCGAGTCAGTGTGAAAGATGCCGGTCCATTGACCGTTTGCCATGTGCCAAACTGAGCCAACATTATAAGTCCCGGAGACGTCTTTGCCTTGCGAGTTTGCCTCGATTTTCGCCTTGTAGGTAATAATAGCGGTATCGTTATCAGGAAAGACAACATTGAAATCGCTCAAATCGAACGATTTCATGTCCGTCTTTGACATTCCATCCACCTCTTGCTGCAGGCTGTGCATCCCGTCGGCGTATACAGTCACGAGCTCCGGAGAAAGCAGCTTCTTGAACTCATCCGCTTTCTTATCTTTGAACGCCTGCCAGGCCGCTTTTTCCTTGGAAATAATGGCGTCCTTATCCGGCGCTGCGAATGAAATCGCAACCGTCGCGAGGAGAGCCGTCGTTGTGTAGGCAATCAGTTTTTTCATGGTTTATCCTTTCGTTGACATTTAATGACTCGATTAGCCTGCTCTGTTCGAACAGAGTCAAGGTCAATCCCAACATTTCGTCATTTCCGAGCTCATGGAACAATTGGTGCCGACTCGAGTGATACTCTTTGCGAAGGTGTCGGCGTCTGCTGCGGCGCAGGGAACGCGGAGCGACCAACCAGATTAACTATACTTGTATCCGCCTCCTTCAATTCCGCGTCCTGAACCGCGAATTCATCCGGCGCCGATTTGGTCTGTTTACGATAGTCCGCCACCAGCAGTGGAGGCTGCTTCTTTACTCCTAATGCGCGATAACTTTCGATCCCGATACTGATGGCGTGTGCAAGCTTTGCGCGCCATTCCTTTTGCGCAATCAACTTGCACTCGCCCTGCTCTGTTAAAAAACCGCCTTCGACCAGCACCGCCGGCACTTTGGTTAATCGCAGGACAGCAAATCGAGCGCGCTTGATTCCCCGGTCGTACTCGGGGATGTGACCAAGCAGCGAATGATAGATGCATGCTGAGAGAGCCGTGCTTTGTGCATCGACAGTGGTGCCGGGCTGCGTGCTGAGCGCGCTGGGAGCGACTGCCGTATCGGAGGTGGATGGCGCTCCACGCGGGGTAAACGAAAAAATTTCAAAGCCGGTGGCGTTCCGATCGTCATTCGAAGCGTTGAAATGAATGCTGACGAAAATCGAATCGCGCGCTTTGTTGGCGATCTGCGCCCGGACTTCCAGTGGAACAAAGTAATCACCTTCGCGCGTCATGATTACGCGCAGACCTTTTGACTGCAAAAGCGGGCGCAGCTTTCGCGCCACATCCAGCGCAAAATCCTTTTCATAACCGAAACGACTCACCTGACCCTTATCGTAACCGCCGTGTCCTGGATCCAGAACGACGGTCTGAACTTTGCCGGCGTTTGGAACACGGTGCGGGCGCACCAGCGGCTCGATTGTTTTAGCTACATCTGTGCGTGAGACGAGAAGCTTTCCGTTCTGTTCGATCACAGGAAAACACAACCAACTCCGCGCGCCATTGATGACGGCCTCGCGGCTGCCGCTGACAAATTCCAGCGGGTTCTTCGCCGTCTTGAATTCTACTTTTTCGCCGGAAGCGGCGATGCCCGCGGGCAACCCGTAAAACCGCGAGATGTTCTCGACGCTTAAATAATCCTGGCCGCTAACTTTGATGATCTGCCAGTCGTCCGCGGCAATTGCAGTCGTTTGGGCTATTGCGACGGCATTGAGCAGGAACGCGATCGCGAACCATCGTTTCGCTGGGAGGAGCATGGTTGCGCTATAGTATCGAAAACGTCCGCAATCTCAAATCGGTTGATCCGCATCTGTGAGTGTCAATCTCGATGTGAAATTAAATTGACGCAGCCTTTTTTTTCGTTAAACACCGGAAATGTTTTTGTCTTCCCGGCGTATTCCCTCCTGTTGCATCATCTCGCTCCTGCTTGGCTTAACGCTACTGTTTGCGGCCCCTCTCCGCGCAGGCCAAAACTTTCCTAAATGTTGCGTCTGGCGCGTGACCAACGCGAAGGCGCCGTTTTACCTCGTGGGGTCAATCCATGCGCTCAGCAAAAAAGATTATCCACTCCCAGCGCCGTACCAGATCGCGTTAAAAAATAGCAGCCGTTTCCTGTTCGAATTCGACCCGAACCGGCATGCCGAATTTGAAAAAAAATTTGAGGCAGCCGGCAAGTATCCTCGGGGACAGGATATCCGCTCAAAAATTGATCCAGAGCTTTTGGCCTGGCTCCGCAGGAATATTTTGACGGTTGAGGCCGACCATCACGAGGGCAGGCGGGAACAGGTCAGGGGCTTCGACAGCCAGATCGGCTACAAACCCTGGTGGATTGCACAACACCTCGTCGGCCCGGCGACATACAGTAAAAGCTCTCTCTCGCACGGGCTGGACAATTATTTCGTGGACCACGCTGCAAAAGAGAGAAAAGAGATCGCCGGTCTCGAATCAGTCGATGAACACGTGGCAGTGATGGGTGGCTTGTCAGATCGCGATAGCGAATTCATTCTGCGCGACGCTCTCGACGAACCCAGGAACGCAGAAAAGGAATTCAGCAAGATGTAAGCCGGTTGCGGAAGCAGGCTCCCTGGATCGCAGCGCGTTTTGTCGATAATCGGAACGTCAGATGGGTCCCGCGGATCGAAACAGAACTGAAAACCGGCAAGCCAACTGCCATCGTGGCTGGCGCATTACATTTCTCGGGTCCGAACAGCGTCATCAAGTTGCTGGAAAAGCGAGGATACAAGATCGAGCAGCTTTAGAGCGAGTAAACGGCGGGACCGGCAAGGCGACGGTGGGGCTCTTGTGATTCTACGCCTTAACAACTGCTTCACTGTCCGCCTCTCCCTGGCAGGGAAGCAGGGTGAGGGTCCGGCCACTCACACCAGCGTCTTGTAAAGTGCCTTCGTTTTTTGTGCGATTGACGTCCAACTGAAGTTTTCTTCTACACGTTTGCGCCCTGCCTTACCGAATTTTTCGCGCAGGTGCGGGTCTTTCATTAGCTGATTGATGCGCTCGGCAAGGTCTCGCGTAAATTGTTCGGGTTTTTCCGGCTCGAATGAACCTTGCTTTGTTTGTTCAAGCGGAACGAGGAAACCAGTCTCGCCATCGACAACGACTTCTTTGATTCCGCCAACGGCACTGGCAACCACCGGGGTTTCACATGCCATTGCCTCAAGATTGATAATGCCGAACGGTTCGTAGATGGAGGGACAAACAAACAGCGCCGCGTGCGAGTAGAGCTCGCGCGTCGACGTTTGATCCACCATTTCATTGATCCAGATGACTCCTGGCAGCTGCGCTTTTGCGGCTTCCACTGCGGTTTTCATTTCTTCTCCCATTTCTGGAGTGTCCGGCGCGGCGGCGCAAAGGACGATTTGGAAACCGCGATTGAGGAACGGGATAGCGCGTAACAGGTATTGGAATCCTTTCTGGCGAGTGATTCGGCCGACGAACAACAGATACGGTATGCTTGGATCGATGCCGTAGCGGTTGAGCGCACTAGTTGAATCGACTCTGCGGTATTGCTGTAGATCAATCCCGTTGTGGATCACGTGCACGCGCGCGGGGTCTACATCGAATAATCGCTCGATGTCGCGCTTGGTCTCGCGAGAAACGGCAATAATTGCGTCGGCCATCTCCAATGCTGTCTTCTCGACCCAAAGTGAAAAATCATAGCCACCGGCGAGTTGTTCACGCTTCCAAGGTCGAAGTGGCTCCAATGAGTGGACCGTGATCACGAGCGGAATTCCATAATCTTTTTTCGCCAAGATGCCGCCGAAATGGCTGTACCACGTGTGACAATGCACCAGGTTGGCGTCGATGTTGGTAGTATTGAAGTCCGTACATCGCCGCACTGCCCCGAAAACGGAGCGCAATGGCTTCGGACAGGTGAATTCGCTGGTGTCAACCTTGTAGCCGGTGACCTTGAGATCGCCTTCATCAATGCGGTGGTCGCCAAAGCAACGGACTTCAACGGGCAGCAACTTTGCCAGTTCGCGCGAAAGATAGCCGACGTGAACGCCCGCGCCGCCGTAGACGTGGGGCGGATATTCGTTAGTGAGAAAAAGAACTTTCACGAGCGTTGATAGAATGACGAAGCGCGAATGTCGAATGACGAAACGGATTTAACGCCTTGATGCGGCGAAGCCATTCGTCATTCAGTTAGCTTTGCACTTTTAACAGCAGTACCGGCACTTCAACTTCGTGGCGCACCTTGTCAACCGTCGCCCCGTAAAGTATGTCGCTGATGAGGCGATGGCCATGTGTGGTCATGGCAATGAGATCGACGTTTTTGTCGCGCGCGAGCTTGATGATCTCATCCGAGGGTTCGCCTAACGCCAGGACGGCGTCGCAGGAAAATCCCTCCGCAGTCAATTCGCGAACCCGCTCTTCCAAATAAGCGCGGTCCTCCTTCATCTCTTCGCTCTCGGCCAGTTGAAGTTGATTAAAATTACGCGCCACCCACCCGTCGGCGACATGGACCAGAAGCAGCTTTGCGCCAACAATGCGCGCAAGCGGCCTGATGTGGCAAAGGATAGTCCTATCGGCTGGGCTGTTTTCGAGCGGAATGAGAATGTGTTTATACATGATTGGAATGACGAAGCTCGAATGACGAATGACGAAAAAATGATTCAGCCTCAAGTGACAGACAACCAATCGCGCTTTCGGCCTCTGGTTTCGGCAGTCCTTCGGGATTGGTCATTCGTCATCCCTCATTATTTCACTGCGTCGGCGCCGGGAGATGCAGAAAACCGTAAATCGATTTAAGGACCGAGTCTGGCAAAAACGTATCCAACAGCAGCTTCAAATTCAGCACGATGATAATGCCGGCAGTTGTCCAGCCGAGAATCTTTGTCCAAACGCGGTTCGCGAACTCACCCATTTTACCCGCCTCGCTGGTAAACCGCATCAATGGCCACACAGCGAAGCCGAGTTGCATGCTTAAACAAACCTGACTGGCAATAAGCAGTTCCGTTGTTTTGCCTTCGCCGAAAATTCCGATCACGATCACCGCCGGCACAATGGCAATCAGTCGGGTGATCAGCCGGCGCAACCACGGTGTGATGCGAAAGTTGAGAAAACCTTCCATCACAATTTGGCCGGCCAGCGTGCCGGTGAGCGTGGAGTTCTGGCCGGATGCCAGGAGTGCTACTGCGAAAAGGACACTCGCCACTCCGACTCCGAGCAGTGGACTGAGCAATCTGTATGCGTCCTGAATTGCAGCCACCTCCTGATGTCCGGACCAGTGAAAAGCCGCAGCCGATAAGATCAAAATCGCGGCATTGATGAACAACGCCAGCATGAGCGCCGCACTGGAATCGATTGTGGCAAAGTTGATCGCTTCCCGTCTGCCTTGCGGCGTTTGCTCGAACTTGCGTGTCTGCACAATCGATGAATGCAGATAGAGATTGTGCGGCATCACTGTGGCACCCAAAATCCCGATGCTCACGTAGAG
>QHOR01000245.1:0-1234 GCA_003219395.1 Verrucomicrobiota bacterium
GATGTGTTTGCGGTGCGCTCTGTGTTACATCAGTCATGAGTAAAAGCAGCTGCCTCCGTGATCGGCCCGCCCATTGTAATTGAAGCCGGATTGTTCGGCCCCGAATAGGACCCTGTGCCGCTACCACTCCAATTGGTGAAACTGTAACCATTAGCCGGCACAGCACTGATCGAAATAGCTGCTCCACTTTTTCTCCACCCACTTGTGGGACGCACGGTGCCACCGGTTCCATGGCTCATCGTGAGGTAAAATTGTTTCCTGAATGTCGCTGTGAAGGTTCTGTTGGTGGTCGGCGCAACAGTGTGCGACATCGCACCGTTGTCGCTCCACCTGGTCCATACGTAACGAACGCCCGTGCCACCGCTCTGCGGAGAAGTTGTGGCAATGCTGTGGCTGGAACTGGACACCCAGGTAAACGTTTGTGTCGAACTGTAAGTGGTACCGTCAACGCTGAACGCGCGACCTACCGGATTTGTTTGCACAGTCACCTGGATGCTAGGTGGTGGTGTTGGTGTCGGCGTCGGACTCGTGACGCTAGCGTTGAGTGCATAGACAAAGGACTTGCTCGTATTGTTGTCACCTGTGGCGGTGGCCGTGATGATATAGGCGGTCAAGCCATTCGCGGTGAAACGGGCGCGTGTGTCCACGAATTGGTTGAAGCCATCCTCCATTGGCAACGGGACGCGCCAGAGTTCGTGGCCGTCGGTGGCGCTGCGCGAGAGAACGTAGCCGGCATGATCGCCAGTCTCTGCGCTCCCTATGACGAGTTGAGTGTTCAACGGGTCGACGACAGGAGCGCCCACATAGTCCGCGAGCGTGACATGCCAACGCTGAGAGCCGTTCGTGTTGAGTGCGAACAACTGACTTAAATTCTGCACAAAATAATGGACGCCATCAGAACCGACGTCAGGCTGTGTGAAGACGTTGTAAGGATACGGCGTCGGGAAGAACCACAGTTGACCGCCACTGGGCGAGTAGGTCGTGAGTACCGTGTGCACACTGCCGTCAGGTCCGACGGTGGGTTGCATCCCGGGATTAAGTTGGGCCAGACCTCCGGGGATTGTGAATACGGACGCGCCGTCGAGGCCAACTGCGCGCAGATGATTGTTGGCGTAAAAATACAACTGCTGTCGATTGCCGTTCGGACCGAACACGATTTCGGCATAATCTACGATCAGCCGATCGTAGAGTTCGGTGTTCGTCCACCGCAGTGCGCCTTGCGGCGTGAGCGAGA
>QHOR01000245.1:1243-8636 GCA_003219395.1 Verrucomicrobiota bacterium
CCGGGCCAACAGAAACTCCGAGGCAAATAAACGCGCGCGGATTTTGAACGAACGTCCATTTCGCCGTGCCGTTTGGATTGAAAGCCTTGACGAAATTTTCCGAAGCGACGTAAACCGTGTCGTCCGCGCCGACGGCCACACCTTTATCACCCGCGCCACGTACGAGCCACTTCAATCCGCCGTCGGCCGCGAGCGCGTAGAGGTGGCTGAACACATCGATCGCGTAAACCGTGCTATCAGCGGCAATGACCGGGCGCACTTGGGAATACGGACCGTCCATCCGGAAACGCCAATTCGTGCGGCCGGTGGGCTGGCGCGCTGTAACCGTGAGATTCACGACGTTACTCGGCCCCGAATCGTTGACCACTTGCACCGGCACGGTCCCTAGCGTTGCCGCTTCCGGCACGTACGCGACGATGCGCGTGCTTTCCCAGTTGGCGGTAAATGCAGCGATGCCGCCAATCAAGACAGTCCCGCTGCTACCGAAATTCGAGCCGAAGATTTCCAAATAACCGCTGCGAGCCAGCGTGGTCGTGGACAAACTACTGATCTGTCCCGGCCCAGTCAGGGTGCCGTAGAGCGAAAAAGTCACGTCGGCGTTCCAGTTGAGGTTCAGATTGTCGCCGTGCTGCCACTGCGACTGCCCGGCCGCCAGATCCCGAAAGTAGAAGGCCTGCCCCCGCGGCGCTCCCGATTGCGAACTCCACCAATACCAATAATTGATGACCGGCTGCACGGAGAGAAAATGTCTTCCCGTCGCGGAGAATGGCGGCGACAGCGGCACATCGATTGCCCCGGCATTAAATCCAGTGTTCAGGAAATATTGCCTTTGTAACGCGCCCGGCTTGCCGTCGGCTCCGTACTCATAAAACCGGACATACACTCCTTGGAAAGTGACGGCCCCCCCAAATGAAGCCGCTGGCAAACACGCGATCGATGTTGCCGGCTACGTCGAAGTCGTCGGCAACTTCGCTGTTAACTCCGGCGGGGTTCCACAACTCGCTCGGACCGTAGGCTGACTGGCCGTCCGAGAATTGTGAAAAGAGTAGTTCGCTGGCCTGCGCCCGAACCAATCCCATTAAGATGAACACGGCGAGGGCGACCACTACCGGCAATTTGTTGATTGTTTTCATAATTTTTCTCCGAATCCTTGATATTGAGATCGTCGGCGCGTTCTCTTAGTCGTGCTAACCGTCGATTGGCTTTCTCTGTGCACATCCTGTCGTGGAGAAAGGCTGCCGCAGTAGCAAAAGGAGGAAGAATCTTTCCTCGGTCCGACATTAATCTGCCACTTCGGCTCACCAAATCCGAAGCAATTGCGAGCCAGGGTGGGCGCCGCTAGAACTCTCAAAAGTAACAACCTTGTAACCTTTGGCGGCTAGTTCCAGCAACGCCGCGGCGATAGGAGACTCTGGGTTATGATCGACGCCACGGTGGCAAGCGCCACTAATAATGCCAACAAGCAACTGATCAATACACTGCTGCACTCGCGCTTGGATTACGAGAATGTTTTCACTAGGGCGACGGGGTTGGCGTTGGCCTTACGGCCTCTGGAATACTGGCTACTCGAGCCCCACCAGAAAGCCCGCGAGAATCGGTTCTGCGCTCTCCTCGCGCAGCGGCGGGCTACGCTGGGCGTGTGTTTGCAGTCCCATGCCGACATTCTCCGGCACACCGGCGCCACACCGTGCACCGAGGTCTGCCCGTTCGGTTTGACTGAGACGGCTGTGCCCGTCCGATTCGGCGAAAAAACAATCGGCTTTCTCCGGATTGGACAGATCTTGCGCCGCTCGGCCATCCTATCGGACAAGGCGCGCGTCGCCGCCAGGCTGAGGGAATGTGGTGTGCCGTTTACCGGCACGATCCGCAAAGCATGGGAGACCACGCCGATTATCCCAAAGGACCAATACAGCGCGATCGTGCAGCTGCTCACGTTTTTCGCCGAGCAACTCTCAACCCTCATCAACCAAATCGTGCTCGAGAAACAGAACTCCGAGCCGCCGCTGGTCCGCAAAGCGCGCCATTACGTCGAGCAACACAAGACGGAGCCGATTTCATTGGCGACCATTGCGCAAGCATCCGGCGCGAACGTGTCTTACTTCTGCAAAGTCTTCAAGAAGACGACTGGCCTGACGTTTACCGACTATCTTGGCCGAGTGCGATTGGAAGACGCCAAGGGACAGCTCTTAGATCCGAATCGCCGGATTAGCGAGATCGCCTATGGCGTCGGATTTCAGTCCCTGACGCAGTTCAACCGGATGTTCAAACGTGTTTTTGGCCAATCACCGACAGAATTTCGCGTGCACCTCAGCAGGAAGAAGTGGCGTGTTAGAGCTGCATAACTTCGCGATGGCAAATTCAAACAATATCGGTTTGCTGGTCGGCGCGTTGGTAGCGGATGGCATTTGATTTGTCTGCTTCTCGTCGGGATCGTGTAAGCGCCGAGGCCGCCTTTAATCTTGAAATTGGCGTTGCCTCTTGTGCTGACGCTGGTAGTTTACCCTGCGTTCTGCCGTTAGGAGAGCTATTCCGGGCTTTCGCGCAGTTGCAATGGTTCTGGTCCCGGAGCGCGATTTTACGAGCGCAAAATCGGTGGCGTTAATCCCCGCATTGGAGGGAAGCGAGGGGTCAGAGCTTATTATTGGTGCTGATTCGTCGCAGCAACAACGGTGGTCAATGAGACGGCACGAACGATCAATCTTGAGAAAAACATTCGGATTGTCGATAATAAGCTCTAACCCTTATTCTTGCGGCTGCTCAATTGGAACGGCCAGAATGGGAGCGAAAACACCGCAGCTGATTCGTTAGCCGCGGAGGGCGGACGGCTGGCGAAAGATTTTGAAAGTTGTGAAACGGTCAGCATTGCGGAAAGAGCGCAGTGTTCCCTTGTCCAAACGCGGCGCAACTCGTTAACCAGGACTCAACACGAAGGGACACGAATCGGCGTTGTAAAGGCGGCCGTGTCGACTGCAAGCCCCTCAACGCTCAACGCGACCGATGCTCGACGCCGAGAAGCATCGCTCAGGAATGGATCCGAATATTCATTCCTCCAAGCCGTTTCTCGGGTGAAAAAGATCTCGTCGTTTGTGAAAGGACTCACCATAATCGGCAACATTCGGCAGAAACAACGGAGCAAAAATTATGATTCACTTATTCTGGTACATTGTTGTTGGGTTGATCGCTGGAGTTATTGCAAAATCAGTGATGCACGTGCACATGAAGATTTTCTGGACAATCGTGCTCGGCATCATCGGATCGATCATCGGTGGCGCCGTTACCCACATGTTTTCACGCCCGACAACCGGACGATTTCATCCCGCCGGCCTTATTTTTTCCACGCTTGGCGCGATCCTGGTTCTCTACGTTTGCATCAAGCTGAACATCCGTTTTCCCCGCGTTCTCTAATTAGGAAGAGGAAAACGGTAGCCGTGGGTCGTTGCGCCGCGACCTCTCGGTGTAGAGCGGCGGTGTCGGCGCACCCCTCAACACCCTTAATAACAGCTCTATTTTCGAACATAGCTTTTGTTTATGACAAACTCGCAAATACAGCACCACCGGCATCCTCCAGGGCTTCGATCATTTGTTTATAAGGCTCGGATCATAACGAATTCTGAAGAAGAAGGCGTGGCAGATCACAACATTTGAGATTCGACTTTCCGCTGACGTGATCCGCCGAAACGCTAAAGCGGAAGGGAAGCAGTCGCTCACCGCGGATTAAGGCCACTACCTCAAAATAGCTACAGTTAGCCATCTGACTGATTCGAAATCGCGGGCCTGCCGCGAAGGACATACTTCGGGACTGGGCTGTTTTTTGCAGCTCGGACACAAAATAGAGGACAGCGGAAATGCTCCCGCGATTGCCTGGTGATACGTGACTGGTGAAGAGTGACAAGCAGAGGATCGACGTCTGAGGTCAGAATTCACTACTGTTTGGAAATGGCCGGCTGCTTTCCTCGAAGGACATACTTCTGGACCTTGCCCGTAGCTGTTTTCGGCAGCTCACGTACGAAGCAGATTTTCTGCGGACACTTGAAGTGCGCCAGATGATCACGAGCGTAGTTGAGCAGCTCGGTTTCCGTCGCGGTCGCGCCTGCTTCTAAGACCACAAATGCGTGGGGCGCCTCGCTCGTCTGGCATTCCGACGATTGCCACCTCTTGCACGGCTGGATGTCGCAGCAAGACGCCTTCGACTTCTACCGAGGAAATATTTTCGCCGCCGCTAATAATAACATCTTTTAATCGATCCCGAATTTCCACGTAGCCATCAGAGTGAACGACAGCGGCATCGCCGGTGTGAAACCAGCCGTCTCGCATAGCCTCAGCTGTCGCCTTGGCATCGTTGTAATAGCCTTTCATGACAACATTCCCGCGAACGATGATTTCTCCAATCGCCTCACCGTTTTGTGGAATGTCGTGTCCTTCTTCATCGACAACACGCAGTTCGCCGGAGGTGAGCAGTTCTACTCCCTGGCACGCTTTAATGACCGAGCGCTCAGCGCACAAAAGCTTTTCGTGTTCAGGTCGCGCTTCGCAGATTGTAATGAAAGGCGATGTCTCCGTTAGCCCGTAGGCTTGGGTAATCACCCATCCTAGTTGTCCTTCAATTCGCTCGATTGTTGTCGCTGCAGGAGGAGCTCCTGCAGTTAGAACGCGCACGCCACGGCGCGCTTTGCGTCTGAGTTCTGCTGGAGCATGGGCAATACCGATTAATACCGTTGGCGCGGCGCAAAGCATACTCACCGACTCCTCGCTAATTTTCTCGAAAACAGCACTTGGCTGAACTTTTCTCAGGCAAATGTGCGTCGCGCCTATAGCGGTGACGGTCCAGACAAAAGTCCAGCCGTTAGCGTGAAACATCGGCAGAGTCCAAAGATAGCGATCAGTCAGCGTCATCGGATGATGAAGAAGTGTGCCGACTACGTTGATGTAGGCATTGCGGTGCGTGATCATCACTCCCTTCGGCTTGGAGGTAGTGCCACTGGTGTAATTAATGGTCAGCAGGTCGGTTTCGAGAATTGTCGGTCGGTCAAATTTTTTTGGGGCTGCTGCAATCAAAGCCTCGTAATCCAACCACCCTGACTTGCTTCCGCCGAGCGCGACGAACGTGGATCCGTCTGGGATCTTCGATCGAATGCTATCAATCGATTCAAGGTATTCGACGTCCGCACAGACGACCCGCGCGCCGCTGTGTTGAATCAAATACGCAAAATCGTCAGCGGTCAGCCGGTAGTTCAAAGGGACCTGAACGGCACCTATCTGCGGTACAGCGTAAAACGATTCCAGCTGGGCATGGGTATTGGGCGCGATGTAAGCGACGCGGTCGCCTTGCTTCACCCCAAGCGCCTGCAATGCCGTCGACCACGCGTCGCATCGATCAAAGAATTGTTCGTAACTTAGCCGTAGGTCGCCATCTACAACGGCTTCGCGCTCGGGGTAAAGCTTACGAGTCCGACGCGCGAATTCTAATGGAGTTAATGGGGTCTCCATGGCGTCGAACTATTCTGATTACCCCGAGCTTCTAGCGTGCACAGGTTGCAAGGCAGCGTTCAATCCAATTCTGACTGAATACGAGCAGGCTCGACAATGGGTCAGACTTTACTACGGACCCTATCCGTTGCGACGCTGCGACGCGATCCCAGTTGAAACCCAATTTACAACGATCCTCGCTTCAAAAAAACGATAACTACCCTGGCAACTAAATAGTCGAACTAATTAAGTATGTTGGTAAATTCAAACTGAATTTGCCGCCCATCTGAAGATACTACCAAGTTAAATGTTTCCCCATAAAATGGATTTGGGCCTATTTTTGTTGCAGCCACAACGATACATTCAGTTACCATTCCGTTAATTATGCTATCAAGCTCCAAGTTAATTAGAGTTGTTGGTGTAAGCCACGACACGATCAGTCCATTATCTACTGAAATATAGTTCGATATGTCTGTATAAAATCTGTCATTATTTTTGAAGCATAAAAAAGACGCCGAACAACGACCAACACTGACCTGATCATCGCCTGGGATATAAACATTTGCGATTCCTGCGAAATATTTTGAATCAGTCGTGGTATTATGAATATCGGGAAACTGAGGACGAGGATGAGGAGTAGGAGTAGGACGAGAAGGAGGAGGGATTGGCACCGCCGGAATTTCAATAACACTTCCTATAAATTCTCTTACCTTTAAGAAATAGGTCATTGGCTTCCCGTTGGGAGTTGCAGGAAGGGCTTCGGCCCTCGCCGTCGTAACCAGGGCGACCATCGGCACGACAGCGAGCGCAACTCCCGCCGTAGCAAAGGTCGTCCACATCTGCCGGCGCGTGAGGTTTGAGGATGATTGGTGTGGGCGCGCTACCTCGGTCTCCAGTAAGTTGGCCTTGCCTAGTTCATCCAGCGCCAGCCAAGTCAGCTGTTCTGCCTGAGCCCCCGACACATTGAAGTTCTGCCGCAGCAGCTCCATCAATTGCTCGTGCGTGGTCCGGCCATCACAATGCTGCAACACCAGGGCCGATGTCGTGTTTAGCGCATACGTTTGCTCCTGCTGATGATCAAGCACGTGCAGCCCATCGCCGCCAGCTTCTGTGGTTATCGTCGTTCGTTTCCGTGGGTTTTCCATTGTAACTGTCCTTTGGTCGTCACTGAGAATAGCAGGTATAAAGTGGTATTTCCTATTGGACCAAGGTCTCATGTTAGAGCTGACGAAAACTGGCAAAATTCCTGCCAAGGCGATTTCTGCAGGCGCGTCGCTGGTGCATCTCGAGGAAAACATGGCAGCGGAGGAACTCCAGCTCAGTCAGGCGGAGTGGNNNAAGAGCTAGTGTGATCTTGACATCAGATCAGAGTATCGGAATGGATCAACGAACGCCTTGGTGATGGAAACGGACCTCGCTCAATTAGCTCACGATCGATTTGAAATTGCCGACGCCCTGCATCGTTACGCTTTTGGTCTCGATCACGGCGATGCCGATTCTCTGGCGTCCGCACTGACGGAAGATTGCCGTTTCGATTTCAGGCCGGCGGGAAGAAAACTCGAGATCGATTTTCCACTATTGACTGGGCGCGACGTTATTCTGAACGGGGTCCTTCCATTGATCGGTCCCCTCGATACCAGTCATAGCGTGAGCAATCTCCAAATCGAGGTTGGCGGCGATACAGCTACTTTGTACGCTTACGTTTTGTCGCAGCATTTCATGCCGCGCGAGGGTTCCCACCGTGGATCAGAATACGCGTTGTTGATGAATCGCTACGATTGCGACCTAATGCGCGATGGGGACAAATGGCGATTCAAGAGAATCACGATCGATAACGCTTGGGCGCTGGGGAACCCGGAAATCCTCAACGCCCTGGCCAGTCAACTCTTTCTGAGAACAAAATCGAAAAAGATTGGGTAGAAGGAAT
>QHOR01000247.1 GCA_003219395.1 Verrucomicrobiota bacterium
ACTCGGCCGAAATGACGCCGGCTGGCGTCTCAAACGAAATCTTGTTGTTGGCCCGTGCCGCCTTGTTTGCAAACCGCGCAAAGCAGCGCGCGCCATTCCCGCACATCTCTGCTTCTCCCCCATCGGCGTTAAAGTAACGCATTCGGAAATCGGCATGATCTGATGAATTTTCCAACAACAAGATTCCGTCCGCTCCGATTCCGCGGTGACGATCACAAAGGCGCGCGATCTGGTTGCGATTTAGACGTATATCCCCTGCCCTGTTATCGATCAGGATGAAGTCGTTGCCTGCGCCGTTCATTTTGGTAAAACGCAGCATGGAATCCGTCTAACACAGCAAGCCGTGGCAAGCAATCCTGCCTCCCGGTGTAATGGGTTCATAGAGGATTAGCAGGCCCTGCCATTGCCAGATCGGGTTTTGATGATTACTTATCCCGCCGTGAAGCAACTAACGGCCTGGGTTTTTCTGGGGGTATTTGTATCGCACGCGTCGTTCGCGGGCGACTACAACAACTCGATCCTTGAGCAAATCAAGGAGATGCCGCAAGGCGGCCGCTATTCTGTTTCGCACTTTGCAAAGATTCGTCTTCAATCTTCGGCGCACTTCGAGTCCGGTAAATTTTTCATTCTGCCTTCACAGGCCTCGCCGAGTTTTTGCTCAGGCGCAACGTATCTGGTTTTTATCAGAACGATCGAGGCTTTGCGGGCGCGCGGTCAGCTGCACCTCGATTATTCGACCTTGGAGCGGCTGATCATCCGAGATCAGCGCGACGGTGAAGGTGTCTGGGGCCGATGGAATGCGAACGGACCGGGCACAGCCCGTCTTTTCCACGAACTCCAGCTTGGGGAAAACTTCGACAGTTTCGATCAGGCGAAGCCCGGCGATTTCATGAAGATCTTCTGGTCACGGCAGGTGGGAAAAAACGAGCACGGCCATTCCACCATTTTTCTGGGAACCGAGAACCGCCCGGACGGCCAATATGTGCGCTACTGGTCGAGCAATATTCCGTCTGGTTACGGGGAGAAAAGCGTTCTGCGAAGCAAGATTGCCTACGCGATATTTTCGCGGCTCCAGTCGCCCGCCAATCTCGCGCGGATCAACAATGCTCCGTCCGTGGATACGTATTTAGCGTCTCTCCTGCGTACTCGCTCCAGTATTGCGGAAGCCGGCGCCAAGTGCGGATTATGACGATTGCGTTGCAAGGAGCAACGGATTCCTGGCCGTCAACGAGGAGACACCCTTGGAAGCCGTACTCTCGTAAAGCGTCACGCAAATGGTACTTGCCTTGCTCCGCATCGGTCTTTAAAACCGAGCGATGCTACTCGAAACCTTAAGACGTCATTGGTGGGTTCCGGTGATAAGGGGTATCGCTGCAATTATTTTTGGAATTATGGCATTCGCATATCCAGGGTTAACAGTCGCGACGTTGGTGCTGTTTTTTGGAGCATGGGTGCTCATCGACGGCATATTTCGCGTCGTCGGCGCGATCGGACATCACGGCTCTGATCCGGATTGGGGATGGCATCTGATAATCGGCATTGTCGGAATAGTCGTCGGCCTCCTTACCTTCCATGCACCTCAGATAACGGCTTTGGCGCTCATCATCTATATTGCGGCTTGGGCACTCATGATTGGCGCTTCTGAAATTGTGCTGGCAATAAAGATGCGCCGTGAAATCAAAGGCGAATGGTTTCTAATCCTTATGGGACTCGCGTCACTCGTTTTCGCCGTCCTGCTTCTGTGGAATCCTATCGCTGGCGCCGCCGCCGTGATCTGGCTCATTGCATGGTACGCTGTGGTATTCGGCATCCTGGCGATCTTTTTCGGTTCAGACGATGCAAGACTCGGCGGCTTTCCGGCTTTTTCGTCATTGCGCGGGCATTCTTTGCGCCGCGGGCTATTTTTTTGCGCTACAACCAGGGTGCCTGCGGGTTTGTTCAAGAAAATACGGCTTGGTGCGATTGACTGGGCGATTACTCTACGTCGCAATATGGACTGTGTTTTACGCGTCGAATTTGAGACCCCGCGAATCCCCGGCCTCTTAATCGTCTATGAAGAAAACTGCCTCTGCTCCCCGCCTCCGATCAGCCAATAACTCATATCCCAACGGTAACCAACTCGACAGCAAGCAGCTCCTTGCAGCCCTGACAGCATTCAAGCGGGGGGATTTCTCCGCGCAATTGCCGGATGATTGGACAGGGGAAGCCGGAAAGATTGCAGATACGTTCAACGATGTTATCCGGCTCAATCAGCGCCTAACCGAAGAACTCACGCGGATCGGCCGCCTGGTTGGCAAGGAAGGCAGGATCAGACAAAGAGCCTCCCTCGGAGAAGCCTCTGGCTCATGGGCGGACGCCATGGCGTCAGTCAACAGTTTGATCGAGGACTTGGTTCGTCCGACACGCGAAATGGCGCGCGTGATCGGTTCGGTGGCACGGGGAGATCTGTCTCAAACAATGGCGACCGAAATTGAAGGCCAAGCGCTCGAGGGCGAGTTTCTGCGCACCGCAAAAATCGTAAACACAATGGTACGCCAGCTCAGTGGCTTTGCTTCCGAAGTTACACGTGTTGCACGAGAAGTAGGTACAGAAGGCAAGCTGGGCGGCCAGGCCAATTTGAAAGGCGTTGCGGGCACGTGGAAAGATCTGACCGACAACGTAAACCTGATGGCCGGCAATCTTACCGATCAGGTCCGTAATATTGCCACAGTGACAACGGCCGTCGCGACCGGCGACTTAACAAAGAAAATTACCGTCGATGTCAAAGGCGAGTTCCTTGAGCTGAAAGACACAATCAACGTGATGGTGGATCAGCTTCGTTCGTTTGCTTCGGAGGTCACGCGCGTCGCTCGCGAAGTGGGTTCCGAAGGGATTCTCGGTGGACAAGCCCGCGTCGACGGCGTCTCGGGGACATGGAAGGACCTGACGGACTCCGTCAACTTCATGGCACGCAATCTTACGCGCCAGGTGCGTAACATTGCCGCTGTGACCACCGCTGTCGCAAAGGGAGATCTTTCAAAGAAAATCACTGTCGATGTAAAAGGCGAAATCCTTGAATTAAAAAACACCATTAACACGATGGTCGATCAGCTAAGCTCGTTCGCCTCGGAGGTGACCCGTGTTGCGCGCGAGGTGGGCACCGAGGGGAAACTTGGCGGACAAGCGGATGTGAGAGGTGTCGCGGGAACGTGGAAGGGTTTAACCGAAAGCGTCAATTCCATGGCCAGCAATCTTACGGCACAAGTGCGCAACATTGCGGCAGTAACTACAGCCGTAGCGAACGGCGACTTGTCGAAAAAAATCACTGTGGACGTTAGGGGTGAGATTTTGGAGCTCAAATACACGATTAACACCATGGTTGACCAGCTTCGGTCGTTTGCATCGGAAGTGACTCGGGTCGCCCGGGAGGTTGGCAGCGAAGGGAAGCTAGGTGGTCAGGCAGACGTGCGAGGTGTTGCTGGCACGTGGCAAGACCTGACCAACAACGTGAATATGATGGCGGGAAATCTCACAGCTCAGGTGCGTAACATCGCCGAAGTGACGACTGCGGTCGCGCGAGGCGATTTGTCGAAAAAGGTCACAGTCGATGTGAAGGGCGAAATCCTTGAGCTGAAAAACACCGTCAACACCATGGTGGACCAGCTTAACTCATTCGCATCGGAGGTAACACGTGTTGCGCGGGAGGTCGGCACAGAAGGTGCCCTCGGCGGACAAGCAACTGTTATAGGTGTTGGCGGCACCTGGAAAGATTTAACCGACAGTGTCAATTTCATGGCACGCAATCTGACGAATCAGGTGCGCGGTATCGCCAAAATCGTGACGGCAGTTGCACGGGGAGACTTGAACCAAAAGCTCCTCGTCGAAGCAAAGGGGGAAATCGGCGAGTTGGCCGACACAATCAATAACATGATCGATACCCTCGCGATATTTGCCGATCAGGTAACTACTGTCGCGCGCGAGGTTGGCGTTGACGGGAAATTGGGTGGACAAGCCAATGTGCCAGGCGCCGCCGGAACATGGCGAGCCTTGACCGATAACGTAAACCGGCTCGCAGCCAATCTGACGACACAACTTCGCGCCATTGCCAATGTTGCTACCGCCGTCACGAAAGGCGATTTGACGCGTTCGATTCAGGTCGAGGCACAGGGCGAGGTCGCGGCCGTTAAGGACAACATCAACGAAATGATCCGCAATTTAAAAGACACCACCTTGCAAAATCAGAAACAAGACTGGCTCAAAACTAATCTCGCAAAGTTTACACGGATGCTACAAGGCCAGCGAGATTTGTTGACAGTTGGCAAGCTGATCTTGTCAGAGCTCGCCCCCGTGGTTCCCGCTCAACAAGGGGCTTTCTATATCATGGACAAATCGGGGCGAGAACCGGAGCTTAAGCTCCTGGCGAGCTATGCCTGCCGCGAAGAAGGTGGATTGAAAGCATCCTTCAAGCTGGGCGAGAGTCTGGTGGGGCAGGCCGCCTTGGAAAAACAACGTATTCTCCTCAACGAGGCGCCCAGCGATTACGTGAAGGTAAGTTCCGCTTTGGGCGCAGCCCGCCCAATGAACATCGTGGTCCTGCCGATTTTGTTTGAGGGAGAAGTAAAGGCAGTCATGGAACTTTCATCGTTAGAGCGTTTCAATTCAACGCATCAGGCATTTCTCGATCAACTAACGGAGAGTATCGGAATCGTCTTACACACAATTGAAGCAAACACGCGGACGGAAAACCTCCTCAAACAATCGCAGTCACTCGCGTCAGAGCTTCAGAATCGCCAGGAAGAGTTGCAAAAAACCAATTTGGAACTGGCAGAAAAAGCACGCTCCAATCTGGCGAAAGATCAATTTCTCGCGATGCTCAGTCACGAGTTGCGCACGCCCCTGACGCCGGTGCTGGCGTCCGCCCTCGCGCTTGAGAGCGAACCGGCATTGCCTCAGGAGGTACACGAATCGCTACACATGATCCGCCGCAACGTGGAATTGGAGGCGCGGCTAATCGACGATTTGCTCGATTTAACGCGCATTGATCGAGGGAAAGTACAGCTCAATTTTGAAGTCGTTGACGCCCACATCCTGTTGCAGAATGCACTCGAGATTTGCCAGGCGGAAATCGATCGAAA
>QHOR01000248.1:0-3560 GCA_003219395.1 Verrucomicrobiota bacterium
AGACTGTTTTTCAAATGATCGCTCGATCAACGATTGTTCTGATTCTGATCCTGTTCGTCGGCTGCAATTCAAAGCCCAAGCCGGTCCAGCTTTCCGGCAGAGTCGTCTTCAGAGGTCAACCGGTCCCCGCAGGCTATATCACCTTCACGCCCGACGTTGGCAATGGCAACCGCGGCTCGATTAAACTGTTAAAGATCAAGGACGGTGTTTATGATTCTTCCCAAGAGCCGCCCGACCAGGCGCTGACACCCGGCGCGTATCAACTGCGCTTCGCCGGCTTTGACGGAAAAATTCAGCCGCGCTTTAATCAGGGCAAGCAGATTTTTAACCCGGTAGTAGAGACGTTCGTCGTCCCCGACAGCGTCAGCACCAAGGACTTCACCATTCCCGACTCCGCCGGCCAAAACGTTCTAATTAGTCCGACGGACGACAATTAAACCTAAACTGTCAACTGTTCGCCATGCCCACCAAATATCGCGTCGGGATCATCGGCCACACGGGCCGCGGCAACTATGGCCACGGCATTGACGTCGTGTGGGCAAATTTCAAGGACCGCTGCGAAGTGGTGGCCGTTGCCGACGCGGATGAGAAAGGCCGGGCGGAAGCGGTCAAACGCGTCGAAGCGCCGAAGGCGTATGCCGATTACCGGCAGATGCTCGACGAGGCGAAGCCGCAAATCGTGGCCATTTGCCCGCGGTGGCTCGACCAGCATCGCGATATGGTAATCGCCGCGGCCCAGCGCGGAATGCACATCTATAGCGAAAAGCCGCTATGTCGTTCGCTGGCCGAAGCGGACGAAATGGTAGCCGCCTGTGAAAAGCGCGACGTGAAGCTGGCGATCGCCCACCAGACCCGCTTTAGCCCCAAGCTGCAAGCCGTCCGCGAAATCATTGACTCTGGCCAGCTCGGCACGCTCTTGGAGCTGCGCGGCCGCGGCAAAGAGGACCAGCGCGGCGGCGGCGAGGACTTGTGGGTCCTGGGCAGCCACGTGATGAACTTGATCAACTTTTGCGGCGGCCAGCCTACATGGTGCTTTGCCCGCCTAGCGCAAGACGGCAAACCAGTTACAAAAGCCCACGTGAAACCGGGCAACGAGGGACTCGGCCCGCTCGCCGGCGATCATGTCGTGGCCATGTACGGCCTCGATAGCGGCGCGACGGCCTATTTTGGCTCGAAGCGTGCGATGGGGAGCGGGGGAGATGCCCGATTTGGACTGCAAATCTACGGCAGCAAAGGCATTCTCGAAATTCTCACCGGCCATTTGCCGAGCGTTCAGTTTTTGCCGGACCCTCTCTGGTCGCCCGGCCGCAGCAATAAGCAGTGGATTCCCGTTTCGAGCGCCGGCATCGGCAAACCCGAGCCGCTCAAAGAAGGCGGCCTCCCGTCCGGCAACGTGCTGGCCGTGAAAGACCTGCTCTCAGCCATCGACAACGATCGACAGCCCGAGTGCAGTATCTACGAAGCTCGAACGACGATCGAAATGATCTCCGCCGTCTTCGAATCGCATCGCGTCGGCGGCCCCGTCACGTTCCCGCTTAAAACTCGCGAAAATCCGCTATCGCTTTTGTAGATTCTTCTCAACCTGCTGTGTCGGTTGAGGGAGCTACCGCGCCCGGCTCTTCGGAGACGGGCGCATCGGCGGGTGGCGTAGCCGGCACGGTTGGTTCGGTTGCAGCCGGCGGAGCTGCGGCCGCAGTTGCTGCCGCGGCCGTTTCGGCGGCAGCTGTGGCGGCGTCTTCGGCCTTCTTGCGGCGGCGCTCGTCGTCAGCGGCCTTTTCGGCTTGCTCGGCAAGACTTTCAGCTTGCTCGACGATGTGATTGACCTGCTCCTCGGTCATGCCGCCCATTTCCATGAAGGCATCGGGCTCGATGACGGATAGATCGTCGTAGGAGAGATAGCCTTGCTCAACCAATCGTTGGGCCAGCTCTTCGTTCATGCCGTCGATCTGCATGAAGCCGGCGACGGCCCGCTCGATCTGCTGCTCCAGCTCGTCGTTGGTCATGATCTCGATGTCCCAGCCGCAGAGCTTGCTGGCCAGGCGGACGTTCTGCCCCTTGCGGCCGATGGCGAGCGAAAGCTGGTCCTCGCGAACGAGCACGATCGCCCGGCCGATCATGTCGCAGAGCAACACCTGATCGACTTCCGCCGGCTGGAGTGCCGCGCGAATCAGCGTTTCGGCGTCTTCGTTGTAGCGGACGATGTCGATCCGCTCGCCGGCCAGCTCATCGACGATGTTCTTGATGCGGTTGCCGCGGACGCCGACGCAGGCGCCCACGCAATCGACGCGAGCATCGCTGCTGCTCACGGCCACCTTGCTGCGGTGGCCCGGCTCACGGGCGATGCCTTGAATCGTGATCACGCCGTCGGCAATCTCGGGAATCTCCTGCTCGAACAGGCGCTGCACGAGCTGCGGCCGCGTGCGACTGAGGACCACCTTGACGCGGCTGCCTTGCGGCTTGACCTCGAAGATGACGGCTCGAACGCGCTCGTTCGGATGATGCGATTCGCCGGGGATTTGCTCGCTGCGAGGCAGGATCGCCTCGATCCCGTCAAACGAGACAATGGTCGCCGGCCCTTCGTTGCGCGTGACAACGCCGTTGATGATCGTGCCGATCTCCGCACCGAATTTTCCGAGCAGCGAGTCGCGCTCCGCCTCGCGGATTTTCTGGATGATGACCTGTTTGGCGGTTTGCGCACCAATGCGGCCGCTGATTTCAGCCTGGTCCATGACCTCGCCGTTGAGGGTGCCGGACAGGTCGCCCGTTTCGCGATTAATCGTGACCGTAATGTCCTCCAACTCGCCGTAGTGCTTTTTGGCGGCGGTGACGAGGGCCGACTCGATGGCCTGAAAAACGATTTCCTTTTCGATGGCCTTCTCGCGATGGAGCGAATCGACGATCCGAAGCATATCGACGGGGTTCATGGTCAGGCCCTCGGGCGTGGTGCGGGCAAATCGGGAATGGGGTTTATATAAAGCCGCGACACGGGGTCGCGGGCGTCAGGAATTAGGATTTAGACTTTAGGCTTTAGAAAGTCGGTTACTGGTGTTTGGGTCGAACCAGTGGAGGCGGTCCGTGCGGATGGCGAAGGATATTTCTTCGCCGCATTTGGGCGGTAATGTGTTGGGATCAAGCTGGATCGTCAAAGCAATCTTGTCTATCTGCTCGTTGTGATTGGGAAGCTGGACATAGCCGTATGTTGCCGGGCCTAGCGATTCGACGGCCGTGAGCTTGCCGCGGAGCGGCCCACCGTTTTCGCACCTCGCATCCTCCGGTCGAAAACCGCATAGCACGTCGCCGGGCTTTGGCAGAATCGCGGTGTGAAGGGGCAGGTCGATCGTCAGCGTACTTGCGGTGAAGCTCGCCTGACCACCTTCGTGTTTCAGTTGTCCTTGAATCATATTCATTCCGTATGGGCCAAAAAATTCGGCGACGAATCGGTTCGCGGGGCGGTGATATATCTCATTGGGTGTGCCGACTTGTTGCAACCGACCGCGGTCGAGGACGGCGATTCGGTCGCCCAAGGCCAGGGCTTCCGCCTGGTCGTGGGTGACGTAAAT
>QHOR01000248.1:3587-3972 GCA_003219395.1 Verrucomicrobiota bacterium
CACGGGTGCGTCCAGGCTGGACAGTGGTTCATCCAGCAGTAGCACCGCCGGTTGCCGCACGATCGCCCGACCCAGCGCCACCCGCTGCTGTTCGCCGCCCGACAGTTCGGCCGGAAAGCGACTCAGCAAATGATCGATGCCGAGCAATTTTGCCGTCTCGCTAATCCGTTCGTTGCTCCTTTCATGGTTCAATCCAAACGCCAAATTGTCCGCCACGCTCAGGTGGCTATACAACGCGAGATTCTGAAAAACGAGGGTGACGTTCCGCTTGTGCGGCGGCACGCCAGCCAGGTCTTTCCCGCCGAGGCGGACGCTGCCCGCCGTCGGCTGGTCGAGCCCGGCAACCAGCCGCAAGAGAGTCGTCTTGCCACTGCCGCTAGGTCCG
>QHOR01000249.1:0-3524 GCA_003219395.1 Verrucomicrobiota bacterium
AAGACCCTGATAGTCCACCGAGGCAACAGCCGGGGCGGGCCGAAGGTTTCCTCGGGAGTACCAACCTCTGTCACTATCGACCCATACGCGAAAAAATCGCCTGAGTAGGTCCTCCTATATCGGACTACCGCGGCTTAAGCATGCGCTGCATCGAATAGGCAGTATGCGTTTCAGGGTGATGAGTCACTGGTTTAACGAGATGATTCGCTTCGGCAGAGCGGCACAAATTCAGGAAGGAAACAAAAATGGGGTTTGAGCTGATTCTTGCCGCCGCGCTGGTCATCTTGTACGTGGGCTTCTGCGCCTGGCATTCTCAAGGAAAGGGTAAGCTGACTCAAGCGGAGATCGATCGCTACCTGGCGATGATCGAAAAACTACCGTTGCCTCAGGAGGGGGTTCAGGCGTTCATTGCTCGTCTCCGGCCATGGGCTGAGGCGGACGATGGTAAGCCGGTTTACATGTTCAATCTTATCCATTTCTTTTCCCGGATGCAGACGTTTCCCGGCGCGCCGGAGTTCAAAGGCACGCCTGAACAGGCCAACGCACATTACGAAAAGGGCCTCCTATGGCTGTGGTTGAGTCACGCGTCTTATCCGACCTTCATCGGAGCTCCCCAAGCCACGAATCTGATTAATATGCAGCCAGAAAGAACCTGGGGTAATATGACTGTGGTACGCTATCCCAGCCGGCGCACTTTCTTGAAACTCATTTCGCACCCCACCTATGCACGAGTTTCCGGCTACAAGTTTATAGCAGTGGAGCTTGACTTAGTGCCGGTTTCGAGAGGCACCATCATCCCCGACCTTCGCTGGTTCGCGGGCGGCGGATTAGTCATCATTTTCCTGTTAGTCGGATGGCTTCGTGCCGCCCTGTTGGGCTGACTAGCCACACCGAGTTTCAAATACGTGGGAGCGACTGAGTCAAAGCTTTCGGAGTTCAACGACTCACCGATCACGTTCGCGATAGCTCAAATGTCCAGTATTTAGATCTCACCACGTGGTCACGCGCAACTTGCTCAAAAAACGATTGGCAGCCGCGGCCGTTCTACTTTTTGTGTTTGCAGTGGGCTTGTGGGCGGGGTGGCATAAGGATGCAATATTCGCTCGCCTGCCGCAGTGGCATCGCGAGTTGACGCGGACTACGCCCTCTCCGTCACCATCGGCGAGTCCTTTGACGCAACCGGAGTCCCCTGTCGAACCAACGGCACAGACTCCCGCATCGTGGCGGTCACTGGTAGATCAGTTGAAGCGAGAAGGCATCGAGCTGCGCGATCGGGGTGATACGACAAATGCCATCGAGCGCTTGCAGGAAGCGTTGGACAGCGAACCGAATAACGCCGCCGTACTCGTCGAACTAGCCAAGGCTTACGATCTTGCGCAGCTTTACGACCGTGCGAATGAAGTGTGGCACAAACTTCAGGAAATGGGTCCCGCGGCTGGTGCGGCATATGAGCTGGCCGATCGACGGCTGAAGCTCGGGGGGCCGACTCCGGCCGCAGCGCCGAGACCAACTGCTCCGGATTTTTCATCGCCTGAGGTAAGCGCTTCGCCAACAGCTGTTGATTTTGCAAAGTACGCCACAACGCCGCGCGAACATGAGATTGATGAGGGCCCACCGCCACTGCCCACCGCCACTGCATCGGAAGTAACTTCTCCTGCAACGAGCGTCAGTCCGACAGAGCCGGGCCCTTCCGCCGAAACTGCCCTCGTTAAGCCGGGTGGACGTCTTGTTATTTTGAGGGCTCCGAACTTTGGATGGAATTTGGCTGTCAATCTTAAGATCGATGGGAGAACGGTCGCCAACCTTGTGCAGGGACGCCGCTACGACGACTTCGTGCCCACGGGACGTCATGTGCTGACCGTGTCGGCGGTGCCAAACTATCAGCCGAGGTCGATGGTACTCATCGTGGAGGACGGACAAACGTACGTATTCACGGCGACACGACAACAGAACACGGATAGCGTTGTTCTTGTTCCATCAACTCTGCCTCGAGGAGAGCCGCACTAGGTTGAATACCGCTCACCTAAGGCGCTTAAGATGCAGGCTGAGTCGACACAAGCGCCCGATCAGGCTGAGGACGGCTACGGCGTAACCGTAACGCGAGAACTTTCGACTCGTTAGGCGCCGATTCCAAAAGAAATCGAGCATGATGCGGCAAAATGCTGATAGATTCACGCACGATCCGGGAATGGCTTTCGCTTGAAATCTCATCGCCAAAGGCCACGCGCAGATGACTCAGTCGTAACGTGCCGGCCCCCACGATCAAACACGGCAGCGATCAATCCGAGCAAAGAGCCAGCGCCGATAATAAGCTTTGCGCGACAAAAGCGGAACGAGTTTCGTGGCGAATTTGAGTCCCGAGCCCACTGCTTGAGATTGTCGGCGATAACCTCCCAATCCTTCACACGGCGGATTCTGCGTGTTTTGTTCTCCACATGACAATGACAAAGGGGTATGAACGGGGCGCAATGATTCGCGCGCTGCTTTCGATTGCCATTGTTTTGCTTGCCGGTATCGCAATGGCCACTCCGTCCTGGGTAACTCTTACACCAGGACAGGTGGCCGAACTAACGGTAGGCAAGCTCCGGATACCATATCCAGAACCTGCGCGTTTGAGCCGCATCACGGGTGATGGCTTTTTCAAAGTGCGGGTACAGAAATCGAGTGGGCGAGTGAAACAAGTTGAGGTGTTACAAACGACCGGAAATGCGTTGCTCGATGCCGCCGCAGTCCGGGGGCTGAGAGAATGCCGATTCAGGCCCGGCGTGCTTCGCTCTATCAAGGAAGTAAATCCGTCTTCAAGCGACCCATTCGCAAACGAAGATTGTCTGCTCAAGGTGCCCGTGAGCTTTGTTCTTGGTAAGAATGGAGTGATTACGAAAGGCCGTCATAAGGGCCAGCCGGTGAGTGAAGCGATATCTGGGGATGCCCAAGAGCATTAGCCTCTCCTTGACGCGAACGACTCGCGCGACCTTCACGACTGCAGTTGCCTTCCTTTGCAGTGCCACCATTGTCGCGGTACTTGGCGCGCAAAAACAGGACGTGAGTATGTCGGCGGCGATTCGTTTGGGTTATGTGGTTATCAGAACACCAATGGAAATCATTCACGCGAGTTCAAGAAACGTAGTCAGTTTGTCATCGGCGCGCGAGACGAAACGCTTTCCGTCGTCGCGGTGTGCATCAGCGATCCAGATGGTTCGTCCTTAATGTTACTCCGCGGAGACAATGTATTGCTCGAGTTTTCCGTCCGGCATGGCGTAGATGCTAACTCCCAAGCTTTTCTTTTGAAATTTTGCCCGGTAGCGACGCGCCGTCATTCCACCGCGCAATCCTTCGCTGACAAATTCGAAGTCATTGGGAGCACCGAGAGGTGCGAGACTACTCGCAAGGTCATGCAAACATTGTTTATCAAAATAAGCGTTGGCGTTGTCGGTAAAAAGTGAGCGATCGATCTTACCTTTTTGGAGATCAACCAGGATCGCTTTGGCCTTTGCCAGCGAGTCACGATTGCCAGTCGGGGTGAA
>QHOR01000249.1:3593-5606 GCA_003219395.1 Verrucomicrobiota bacterium
ATTTCGCCGATCTTATTGGCGAGATTCGAGCCTGCTCGATTTGCATCCATGTTAGTCAAGACGATGACCGCACCACGATCGTCGGGATAAACTGCGTTCTGCGCCGTGAACCCTGAGACTTCTCCGCTATGAGCAAGCACCCGGCGACCGTTAATCAAACTTACACCAACGCCCAAGCCGTATTGAGTGCTGGCCCCATTCTCCAGAAGCTCTGCTGTTTCCATCGCGCGGTAAGACTCCGGTTTCAGAATCGCCTGGTCGATCATCGAGATATCCCATTTGGCTAAATCGGAAGCTGTCATCGCCAGCTCGCCTGCCGCAAACAACCAGCCTTTTCCTTCCTTCGGAGCTGGACGTGCCGGGCCCAGTCCATAGCGATGGTAACGAGTCGGCGCTTCGGATGGCAGAGCCGAGCTATCGCAATCGAACACAGTCTTCATTCCGAGCGGATCGAAGACGCGGCGGTGCAGGAAGTCGAGCACCGACATACCGCTGACACGCTCCACGATTACGCCGGCGACTACGTAATTCGTGTTGCTATATTGCCATTTCGTTCCCCGCTCGAAATCGAGCGGCTTTTGCGCCCAGCCTTTCAAGATTTCCTCCGGAGAAGCTGGTTTCATCATTGGAGGCATAACATAATCTTGTGGCCAGAAATCCTGGTAACCGGAAGTCATCGAGAGCACCTGGCGGATGGTAACTTCGTTCGCTCGTGTAGGGTCGGGCAGCCAGTGGCCGAGGGCATCATCAAGTGAGAGTTTGCCTTCCTCGGCCAGGAGAAGAATGGATGCGGCGGTGAATTGTTTGCTGATCGATCCAATACTGTAAATCATTAAGGTCGTCGCGGGCCGATGCGATGGGAGGTCGGCCAAGCCGTAAGCTTTGGTGTAAGTCAGTATTCCATCCTTCACCACTGCGATCGAGGCGCTCGGGACGCCGCTCTCGCTTAGCATTTTCGTGGCTGCGTCGTCGATTTTCTTACTGACGTCGGGCGCAAGAAAATTTGTTTCCTCTGTCGCGGAGTTTGCTCGCGAGGGGGTTGGTTCGCTAAGGGCCGTCTGACTAAAAGAAAGGAAAACCGACAGAACAACAGTCACGCGGGCAATTGGAATACTTTTCATAGAGTCTGAATTCCTGAAACCGTAGCGGCCGCCATTCGGAAGGCGAGCAAAAGCTTTCTAACCCGCGCGGCTTGGAAAGCGACGGTCGCGGCGGTCTCTTGTCGCCGAAGTCAGCAAGATCGACGCTCTCACTTCTCACTTCTCACCTCTCACCTCTCACCTCTCACCTTCTGCGATGCATTTACCTCCCCGTTATTCGCGAACCTGAATCACAATTGAACCTATGCCGCCCACCTGCGACCATTCGCGATGCGCGCGCTGAATATCCCGCAACGGAATCACCGCTTTGATCGGTACCGAAAGTCTGCCGGTTCGGAGCAACTCGAAAAGCGCTTCTAAGTCAGACAGGTAATATTTCGAGTCGCGACTGATGAAGTAGAACTTCGTCCTTTTGCCTGTCCAGAACACCAGGTTCCTTGCGAACAGCTTGATAACAGCAGGCAGCGCGGGCCGCGGAGCAGTCCCGGACAAAGCTGGCAAGTTAAGACCATAGCCCACCAACACGCCGCCTTTTCTTAGAATGGAGTAAGACTCATCCCAGCTCTCGAATCCAAGCGGATCAAAGACGGCATCCATTCCACCCGTCGCCTGCACGGCGCTGATCCATTCCTTGCCCGAGTAAGCATAAGGCATAGCTCCTGCCTGGACTAAGTCCGTATGCTTACGACTTGAAGCTGTCCCATAAACTGTAGCTCCTTGCAGTTTCGCAAGCGTGAATACTGCATAGCCAACAGCGCCACTAAGCCCGTGAACAAAAACGTTGTCGCCAGCTTCGACGTCTGCGGCGCGCATGACCATGCCAAAGGCAGTACTCCAATCCAGGATCACAGCGGTCGCTTGTTGTGAGTCAACACCTTCAGGCACCGACACGACATACTTCTCAGGGACGTTA
>QHOR01000275.1:0-3004 GCA_003219395.1 Verrucomicrobiota bacterium
TATGTGTGGCCATTCTTGCCTTGTCCTTCGACGTGCAGGTCATACATTTGCATCTCTGCTTGCGCATGCGAAAGCTTGCAACCCTAACCGGCCGTTCGCTGTTATCTTGGAATGTGATCGGTTCTCCCTTCGCAAGACGCGCCGCTACGTCATCGCTAAAACGAAGTGGCGATCTTCTGTAACCAGATTGCGTGATTGTCGTTGGCAGTAAGCCTTCTGCCATCCTCAAGGTAGATGTCATTAAGCTTTGCGTCCTTTCATCGTAACGAAGCCCTTCCACAATCCTCGTCGGAATGTAATTTTTGTTCCATAATTCCATGCCGAGATTTCTTCTCCAATAGTGATGTGCTCAATTGCCCCTTCTTCCGTTCGCCATCACAACCGGTGTACCAGCAAAGAACCATCGGCCCGTTTGCGTTGCTCCAACAGGATCGTAGTTACGTATGTCGCCAACAGTGCTTAATGTGCTGTTTCTCAAGTTCAAAGGACATTAGGTTCAGTTATTCCACCCACCCAGTTCATCGTTCTAATTCCAGGAACATGGCCACAGTAGGAGCAATTCAGATTTTGCTAGCCAGCTAACCCTCTTAAACTTTAGCTTGCTCATTATTGCTTAGGCGTGCATGGGTTAACATCCACGGCGCCGTGACCATTTGGGTCTTCAGAATCTCCACACGCGTATCGGCGATCGTCCTTGGGGACATTTACTCCATACCATCCATCTCAAACAAAATGCGATTAGTCCTCACTTTGCTCTCGCCCCGTCACTTTTCTATTGGCGAAGTAGATTTGGAGACGTGCGTCTACAACCTCCTTTGCTGGTGGTCGAGCTATCAATAATGACCCCTAAATCCTTTCTCTTTTCGGATCATTAGCGATCTATGATACGAATAAATCGGGCGACTGCCTCTAAGCTGCTCAAGTATGGCATGAGCTGGGCCCCGCCTTTTGCACTTAAATCAATGTCCACCTCGATGCGTCCGGCGGTATCTCGCTGAACTATAACTACGAGCAAGTAGTTTCGATTGTACGTACGGAACCGCCATACATCCAGTTTCCCGTTAGCTCCCGCATCGATGGTTTTGATAAGTTTTAGTTGTTCAATGTCAGTCTCCAAGTTTACTCCCATATAGGAGTTCCTTGGACTCACTGTCACCGCATCAGAGCGGCCACGGTGATTGGCACACACACTGAGTACTGGACCGCCCCGCTTGCCGGAGAGTCCGAAAGTAATCGCGTAATCGATATCCCGAGGCTCGAGCCAGATCGGCCTCGGGCTAGGCTGCCTGTTCGCTTCCCAATCCTTAGGAGCCGTCACCAACACTTTCTTATTCCCTCGGGATAAATCTTTTCCGTCAGGTATTGGAATCAATTCATACTCGTGTTCGGGCGCGGAGAAGCACAGGTGCCCGAAAGAAACCGAAAATAAGATCACCAGTGCTACCGCGAAGCGCACGCTATGTTTGCCAGTCAAGCCAATATGACTTCGATCACCTGAAGCAATCATTTGAACCTATGGCCGGCACCAGCGTTGTGGACCAGTATGCCATTGGCATAATACGTATGGCCGTCCTTCCCCTGCCCTTCAACGTGTAGGTTATACATTTTGCATATCTCTCTACGCATTTGCAAGCTAACAACCTTGACCGGTTGATTCTTGTTATTCTGGAATGTAATCGGTTTACCTTTTGCAAACCGAGCAGCTAGTTCGTCGGTAAAGGTAAAGTCACCATCTTCGAGCACATACATAGGGTGATCATTATTGACGGTGAATTTTCGACCGCCTTCAAGCTCGATGTCAAATAAGGTTTGCATCTTTTCTTCATGGTGCAGTGTGCTAACAACTCTTGAAGCAAATGCCGTCTTTGTTCGCTCGTTCCACGCCAGTACCTCGTCACCAACCACGATACTCTCGATCGGTTTCTCGCTTCCATTCGCCATTAGAACTGGAGTGCCGGCAACGAAGCAGTTACCTGGCGCAATGCCGGGTTCGCCACCGGCTATTATATCACCGCCATATGGTAGGGCAAAGTTCGGGGTGCCGCTAGTGCTTTGCTGATTTCTCCGATCCCACGGGCTACCGCCGCCAAATGGAAGTCCGGCTGTGCCACCGGCCCAGTTAGTCGTGTTCGTAGTCGGAAGATACCCCCAGTAAGGATTATGGATCGCTGCCAGCCAGAGCAATCCTCTAAGTTTGAGCTGCTCGTTTTTGCTTAAAGGCGCCGCACCGTTGCCTCCTGCAACCGATCTAGTCGATGGCGTGCTCTCGTACGGTCCGTTGGCCTTGTCAACATAAACTTCGTTATATTGCCAAACATCATCTTCGTTAACCACAGTCTCGCGGATTGGGCCCCCGGGATTTTGGCTGTAAAGATGTGCGTTACCGTCCTTATCCCAGTATGCAAAGGCCAACGTATGGTTGATTGTCTGTCCGGCGGAATACTGGTCTACGCGCATATTGGGATAACGACCATCCGATCCCCACCCGGTAGCTACTATCGTCCCTGGGGCGGTAGCCGTGGATAGCATTGCTCCTTGGTACCAGTATCTCGTAATCGGCATGTTATAGTATACACCGTTCAAATTGCCGCCTCCCAAATACCGAGCAGCACCAGCGCACTGTAACCATTCGGGGCCATTCACAACATGCATACCGACGAGGCGAGCCCAAGGCCAGTAAGCGACGTACGTGTAGTATCCATCCGAGTGAGGCACGGCGTCTAGGCCAGTCGGATCAGAGCGTGTGACGGGATTATTACCACTGTATCGATACAGATTGTTAGCGTCTCCATTAAAGCCGCTAGGATCTGGTTGGAGGAAGCGGCCGATGTCGGGTAAGTAAAAGCGGTTGCGCAGATCATACAGGCCAATGTCGCTGTACCATTGCTGGCCGGTGAAGAGATGGCGCACGCCAAAAGCTGATGCATGATTTGCTGGCTGATCATTAACAATCGGCGTGCCTTGCAGATCATAGCGGTACCATTCCAGCAGATTCCCATCGCTA
>QHOR01000275.1:3029-5917 GCA_003219395.1 Verrucomicrobiota bacterium
AGTCGGCGTTTCCGGCTTGCGTATCCAGGATCAAGCCGCCTGTGCCATATACATAACCCGCAGTCATGGCGCCGTTATTAGCTGCCTCGTACTCCTCTATCAAATCCCAGCCATCCCAAACGTTGAATCTGGGCGTGCCGCCGTTAAGCACCCGGCTCACCTGGCGGTTCAATCCATCGTATTTGAAGTCCATCGTTGCACTGCCTTTCACGGCATGCGTAAGACGGTTCTGCGCGTCATATTGGTATGTCGATCCGTCAAATCCTTGGGTTAAGTTTCCTTTGCCATCATAAGAGGCGGTGACGTTGTTGAGCCTGTTGTACTGATTCAAACTATTATTATTAATGGTATATGTGTCGACACGGAAGGATGTACGATTCCCATTGGCATCATAGATAATATTCTGTGGTATCGATTGTACATCTTGCGGCGCTTGCACGTTCAGTTGAAAGCCGATGGCTTGATCGGCAAGATCATACTTGAACACCTCGCCTACATCCGCTGGCAGTCGCCTGATGTACTTGCAGTTGTTGGTGTCATCGTAATACCCGTAATTAAATCCGCGGCTGGTGCCGTTGAGGGTTTGCGTGATCCAAGTGGGCCGATCCAACGAATCGTAGAGGTAATCGGTGTGGGTGTTGTTGGGGATAAGAGTGCGCGTCGTGAGATTGCCTCCGGCGTCGTAGTTGTACCTGGCCCACCCCTCGACCGTCATGAGCTGGTTGCGCCGGGTATACGTGTAATTGAATATATAGCCCTCCGGGCTCGGGTAGGTAGTGCTGGCCCGGTTCGCGTCATCATCGTAGTTGTACGACACTGTTTTGGAGCGTCCGCTGGTGATGGATTCCGTTTCTTGCCGGAGCAGATCATCGTTCCAATATGACCTGTGAATGGTGGCGTTTACGTTATTGATATCGGTCAAACGCGATGCGGCGTCATAAAGGAAATTTACGGCTGGCGTGCTTCCGTCGTCCCATTCGGAATGTATCATGCGATTCAGCGCGTCATACGTGAAAGTCTCCACGTTTCCGGTGCGATTCTTAAACGTCTCTAGCCGTCCCGCGGCGTCGTACGTAAAATGTTCGCTGCGGTTCTGATTATAGGAGTCTTTGGGATACCACACCCACGCTTTGCGTCCCATTAAATCGTACGTGTATTGGTACTTTTCGCTGCTGTTGGTGCCCACCAGGCGCGGGTCCTCCATGCTGTGCAGCAAGCCGACCGGCTGGCCCTCGCCAGGTGCGTAATATTCGTATTTGGTCACCGCATCGGAACTGGGCGTTTGCGTGACCCGCTGCCGTTTGAGCCGGTTCATCGCGTCATACTCCTCATAAGTAATAACCTGGCCATTGGGGCGGGTTACCGTCTTTTTGCGGCCGGCAGGGTCATAGGTGAACGTGGTGGTCTGAGTGAGTGGCTGTGTGACCGAGCTTGGCCGATTGCGTTCGTCGTACGCGGTCGTGGTAGCGTAGGTGCGCGGGTTCGTCACAATTCTTACATTTCCCACGTCATCGTACACATAGCCGGTGGTGGCTTCGTCCACCGTGCCGGGTGCCAGGCTCACACTGCTCTTGCGTCGGTTGTCATCGTAAACAGTTTTGATTTTCTTGCCAGTCGGAAGCGTAACGTAGGTCACGTTGGAATCGGTGTATTTGTAATCGTCGGTGACGCCGTTTACATCGTAATAGTAACTGGTGGTGTGCGTGCCACTACCATCGCCGCGTGCAGGCGAAGTCACGCTTGTGAGCCGTCGATAATCGTCGTAGGTGTAACTCGTCATCTGGCCAAGCTCATCGGTTTTGTTCTGCAGTGTTCCATCCGGATTGTAGGCGTTGGTGATGGTATACCGCTGTTGGTCAATCCAGGGAAGCGTAGTCACCGTAAGCTGCCCGCGATCGTTGTAGTCGAAGTTGGTGGAATGGCTAAGGACGTCTAGAACTCCGCTTAAGCGCCCCCGTGCGTCATAGAAATATTGGGCAGTGGGATTGCCCGACGGATTATCCGGATTCCGATACGTCAGTTTCCGGCCGTTGCTCGAATCAAAAGTGAAGGTTTCGGTGCCGCCGGTCGTCATCCGGTGGCTGCGCGACTGGTTAAACCCATCGTAGCTGGTAAACGTCTCCCAGCCACCATCGGGATAATCAATCTCGGTGATGCGATTGTTCATGTCGCGGAGGATTGTTATGGTGTGATTCCCCTCATCCCTAACGCTGCCTAGATAGTAGCTGTTCGTGTAGGTGTAATCGACCGTCGGGCGCTGCGACTGGTTGGGCGTGTCGCCGTGGGTAAAGGGATATTGAATCTCGGTGATATTCCCCGTGATTGGATTATTCGTGTAATCGGTTCTGTGGCCGTTCCGATCAGTTACTGAATTTACGTAATTCTTTCCGTCGTACGTTTGCGACGCGCTGAGGTGGTCCATGAAATCTGTGCAACTCATCAGATGCCCGGTGAGGTTGGTATCCCGAATGCCATAACTGAATGTTCGCCATTTGGTATCGCCTCGCGTTTCCTTTCGAACGTTGTATGCTGTAATGTCGAGAGTGCTCACCATGACGCCGTTACCGGCGTTTTGCGCAGTTCCATCCCAATATCTCACCTTGAAGATTTGGCCGTATGCCGCTGGGCTTCCATCCACGTTGTTCCCGGTCTTGTATTGGTAGGCGACTCGTTTCATCGGTGCCGCATACATTGGATCGTCGGCCGTAAATAAGAGGGGAATACCATTGACGCCGTCCGTGTTTGGCGCCCGGTAGGTGTACTTGGCGGTCCATTGCGCCTGATTGTAATAAACAACGTGGTCCAGTTCCATGTAATGGACCGTGCCAGGTGAATAGGCCGCATTAAGATAATAGTAGTAGACACTTCGCCCGTCGCTTGCGGTAATG
>QHOR01000275.1:6008-10445 GCA_003219395.1 Verrucomicrobiota bacterium
TAGCCCATAGGGATCAATGACACCGGTGGCTTTGTAGGTGTAATAGTAGTTGTTGTTACCAGCATTGTGTCGCGTGGCCTCGAATTCCATCTTCCCTCCGTCGGGCAGAATCAGGTAACAAAGCAGACTGTTCATGTTAAGCTGTTGAAAACGCTCGCGCACGCCGGCCGAGGAATCTACTCCCCCCTCCCAGCCCCACACCCGGTAGAGACAGGGGTTAACGCCGCAATCCCAATTAACAAAACGGAAAGTTTCCCGCCGACCATCAGGGAAATTGACCACGTAAGCCGCGGGAGGAAATGTTTGACCGGGCAAATTGCCCGAAGGGTCGATGCTCCAGTCGTAATTGTGCCGCCAGCCGCTGGGACCGAAATGAACTCCAACGGCATCGCGTGAATTGTATGTCCGAACAAGGGCCAGAGGCGATACCGCTCCGGCGACACTAATATCAGCTACGGATCTGATAACATTCCCAGTGTACGGATCTACGCCAACCTCCAAGTTGCCATTGAAAATCCCAGCCGGCCCGCTGGGGTTATCGATGCCTACCTGGGCGTGAAGGGCGGCTGAGAGCAGGAGCAGGAACAAGAGCAAGAGCAAACGCTTTTGGGCAGCTATGGCATGGCAAACGTGAGTAACAGCAAGAGGCGAATAAGAACGGTGCGGATTCATTCTTATTTCTCCTAGTCCACTGGAGCGGGCACCTCGAGTTGCACCAGCGCAGCCACCACGGCTGTGCCATCGTCGCCGCCAGCCGGATTAATTACTACCACTCGGTACACTCCCGATTGGTCGGTGACCTGAAACGGAAAAGAGAGCGTCCCGTTCGCATGGATGGTCGCCGATTCTCCCTCGATGCCTAGCGTCCCACCGTCCAACGCCTCGACTAACACCACTTGGTTCGCAAGGCTCGCCGAGAACTGCAAGCCGACATTTGACGTTGACCATTGGTTTACCGTCACCGGTTCGAATCTGCCAGTCGGGCTGTTATCATCTTGAATAACACGCTGACCGTCAGTCGTGATTTGGTCAGACTGCGCCACCTGCGACTGTTGCGCGGTGGTGATGCAACAACTGCCAAGCCAAAGAAAAATGGCCGGCAAGAGACTGAATATTATTTTTTTCATATTTTCACCTGACGCGCAGGATAACCGGGCAGATCACAGTTTGTCTGTCGGGGACAATCCCTGAATTTTTGGCTTGGCGTCTGTTTGGTTTTACCCTACAAACGGCTGCAAACAGCTCTGAAGTGCGCAGACACCGGCATAGCCAGCAAGGCAAGGATAAACCGCCGAGCAACGTATTTGCCCATGGAACAAAGAAATCCCTGACAAAAGACCCCGACGCCATGTCAGGGAAACGCCGGACGAAGGCGAAAGTACTCGTTATACACCGAACCGGTTTTATTCGGTCCGGCGTGCTTTCGCTCATTGCCAAAAGCAGAGAATTTATAGCGTGCGGCGAAACCGATGAAGCGCGTATAGCCCGGGATTTATTCCTGCGTCACAAACCGGATCTTGTCCTGATCGGGTTAAGGCTAACCGGTGCCGACGGGATCCAGTTGATTAAGGAATTCCGGAGTTTCTACCCGGCATGCGTGATACTCGCCCTGTCAGAGCACGCTGATGCGTTCTCAGCTCAACGCGCGTTCCGGGCAGGCGCGCGTGGCTACCTGACCATCGAGGATGCTCCTGAACTGCTCAGGGCCTTTGATGAAATCTCGAGCGGCCACCCCTATGTAGGTGCCAGCGTGCTGCCGGTAATTTTAAGCAACTTCGCAGCTGGCGCGAAGGGCCCGCGCAGCTTCGATGTAAGCAGTCTGAGCGATCGTGAGCTGGAGATTTTCTCCTTTATCGGCAGAGGCTCGAGCGTTTCCCAATTAGCCAGTGAGTTGAAAGTAAGTGTCAAAACCATCGAGACGCATCAGATGCGCATCAAAGAGAAGCTTGCGTTGCGTAGCGCCGCCGAATTGCGACAAAAAGCTCGGGAATGGCTGGCTAGTGCTACCCTCAACCGAATACGCGAAGAACCAGAAGCCGCATGAGCAAATAGAGCGCACTCTGGCGTTGTTACACAAAACGCCGCCGTGAGCGCACGCGGCTACAGTTACAGGGAATCGCGGCCGGTGCCCAGGGCTACAGAAATGCGATAATCTGGATTGCTGATGCGCATTACGGCGACTGAAAGCGTTTCGTTACGCCCGCCGATGACAAACTGACTGCGTTTCTGGAACTTGAAAGAGTCACGCGCGAATGGTCGCGCTTCTCCAATGCGGGGTAACGCGGCACAAGCTTGAATCGAGAACGCGCATCTCACCAGCATGAAAGCATGCACTGGCGAGAGCGTAGTCAATCGCTTGGCTCTTGACCCAAGACAGCAGCGAGTTGAGGCGGCCGGTCTCGAGTCGTAGAGTAGGCGCAGATAGAACGCTGGAGAGGAGAGAGCAAATGCCAAATACCTCGACCGGTAAACCGGGCAGGCAGCGAATGATTGTCATCGCCAGGTGTAGTGGTTGCCGAGAGACTAAAGGTAACGCGACCATTACCTTTTATCTTTTCCACTGCTGCAATTTTTGAATCCCCGGGATTTCAATCGTTAGAAACCTATGACGCTATGAACTGGAGAAAATTCGTTCTCCTTAGTTGCGTGGTAGCATGCGTTTTCGCAGCCTTGATTGCGACGGCGCAGATGAGGGGGCCCGGTAATGCGCCACGTTCGGTTGCCCGAATGCCGATGCACCGCGCTCCGATACCAGGTTCGATGGGGCGGATGCCAATGCACCGCGTTCCAATGATGAATTCAGGCTTGGGCCTTCGACGCTTTAACCGTTTCAACTACCGAGACTTTAATCGAAATGATCGGTTTCATCGCTTCAAGCATTTCAACAAAATCATCTTTATCGGCAACTTCGCCTCTCGATGGTGGTGGGGTCCTTGGTGGAACTGGAACCGGGTCTACCCATACGAATCCTACGTATCTTCCTATCCATCCGACTACTCCGGCTACGGATATGGGTATGGTAACTCTGGCAATGGTTATGGGTCGTCCGGCTATGACTATGGACACGTGTACCCGCCTCTGAATTACTACGACTACGCCAATGACGATGAGAGTGCTGTACGCAATGTGTTCTCGCCGAATACGAAGTTTCTTGGAACGGCCATGACGCGGCTGCCTTCGGTCGTCTATTCACTGAAGACTGTGACTACGTAGACATCGCCGGTGTCCACTGGAATGGAGCGCCGGAGATTGTCCAGCGGCAAACGGAACTGTTTCATAAGAGATTAAAGACAGCCGTTCGGAAGCTTACCGGTGTAGACGTTCGTTTTTCAACGCCCGATGTTGCACTTGTTCGTGCTACGTGGAACGTGACCGGTTCGAGTCGTCCCACTGGCGAGGCTGTTCCAGTTCCGAAAGAAATCACTACGATGACGGTGGTCAAAATTAACGGCAAGTGGCTAATCACGTCTTTTCAGAACACGGAGAGCGGGGACTGAAAACGTTTAATTTTACAGGCGGATGAAAAGTTGACTTGCTGGCGCGATTCTTCCAAGACTCGGGGCTATTGAAGCGAATCCCACTGCTCTAAAGCGAAGGACTTTTCCCCGCCAGGTTCCTTCGTCTCTTCCGGAGGCGCGAAATTTCAGGATCAACACGGCGGGGAAAAGAGAAAGGCAGAACCCATGATTCCATTGCTCCAGTTAAACAAAACACTTACGTATTTGTTCATTGCACTGCTGCTTGCCAGTTTTGCATTCGCGCGGAGCGGACAAGCGGTTACCCCGGAGCCGGACCTCAGCACCGGTGAACCAAACGCCGCGGCCGGGCAGCTAGCCAACGAAGATCAACCTAACAGGCGAGCTTTCAGATTCAATTTTCGAGAGATGCGTCAGTGTGCCAGCGGCAATGTGACCATGGGTGGCGAGTTAGTGGTCACGTTCCAGAATAATGTTCAACGCAAGCGGGTTAAGCCTGAATTCGTAAAAGTAACAACGTTCAACGGTACTGCCCGAAGCGGTGATCGTAAGCTCAAGGCAATGAGTGTGGACATAAAGGATGTTCAGGCTTCGTTGTTTGGCTTAGGCACGTTCAAAATCGAGATGATCGTTATCGGTCCTGCATTACCAGGAGGGAGACCATTGCGATTTAGGGTTCTATTTACTCCGAACGGATACAGATTCGAGGACGGGTTGGTGACGCACTTCATGCCGCTCACGTCGCGTGTGATTTGTAAATTGACAGTCGCAATCCAACGCGACGCTCACCGCGGTATGTGTAATTGCGGCACCAAGCCAGGGAGTAGTTAGCTAAGTCTCGAGCAAATCGAATTCGCGAAGAGCCGCGGGCCTGATTACCTCAACGACGCTCGGTTGCGATTCGCTCTTTGAGAGAACCGCGGTCGGCGCCCGGCACTACAGTAATGCGGCAATGTTCATG
>QHOR01000276.1:0-3519 GCA_003219395.1 Verrucomicrobiota bacterium
CCATCGTCACCCCGGCTCTCCCACGATTTGCACTTCTGTCTCCAGCTCGATTCCGCGCCCGGCGCGCGCAGTTGCCTTGATTGTCTCGATTAATTCCAGCATCTCTGCCGCTGTCGCGCCGCCGTCATTGACAATGAAATTTCCGTGCACCTCCGAGACTCGCGCTTTTCCGACGCGCGAATTTTTCAATCCTAACTCGTCAACCAGTTTTCCCGCAGGACATGCGTCCGGATTTTTGAAAATGCAGCCGGCGCTTTTCGCCGCCGGTTGCGACGTCCGGCGTTTTTCCTGTGACTCTTGCAATTTTCGCACGATTTCTTCAAGTGGCGCAGGTTCGCCACGAAAAACAGCGGACACCGCAAAATTTTTCTCCAGCAACGGGAAATGACGGTAAAACACTTCCAGTTCGTCGCGTGTTTTTGTGTGGGCTTCGCCGTTCGCATCGAGATAGCGAACACGCACGATCTTCTCAAAAGTTTGCGCGCCCATCGCACCGGCGTTCATGCGCAAGCCCCCTCCGACTGTGCCTGGAATGCCTTCTAACCACTCCAGTCCGCCAAGACGGGCCGCTTTGCCCGCCAAAGCAACTTCTCTCAATTTCACGCCAGCGCCCGCGGTGATTTCGGCGCCGTCGGTCTGGATCATATCGAAATCGCCCCCGCAAGGATGAACGACTACGCCGGGAATACCGCCATCGCGCACGAGAAGATTCGATCAGCGACCAATCACAAAGAGCGGAAGCTTTTCGTCCCGGCAAAACCGAATTAATTCGGCAAACGTTTTTTCGCTTCGCGGCTCAACCCAAAATTGCGCCGGACCGCCTACACGAAGCGTGGTGTGCTTGGAGAGCGGTTCATAGAGACACACTTCACCATCTTCGCTCACGATCTGCTTTAACTTCTCTGCAATCACCAGGTCGCCAGCGAGCACAGATAACTGCTCGTGAATATTTCCGGCACCGAGACTTAAAATGAGATCGCCGGGCTCGAGCATATTTCCCACAGCCCGATGCACCCAGTCCAGACGTGGCTCATAGCAGACATTGGGATGTCCGTGCGTAATGATTTCATCAGCGATTATTTGTCCGCTTACTCCCGCGATCGGCGCTTCGTTCGATCCATAAACATCCGTGACCACCACGCGATCCGCATCATCGAACGCGCGACCAAATTCCTTGCGCAACGCTTTCGTGCGCGAGTAACGATGCGGTTGAAACATGGTCAGCACCCGCTTGCGCCCTACCGTTCTTGCTGTTTTTAGCGTGGCGCGGATTTCCGTCGGATGATGCCCGTAATCGTCCACCAAAAGAAAACGCGGGCTGTCGTACTTGATTTCGAAGCGACGGCGGGCGTGCTCAAACTTTGCCAGCGATTTTGCGATTTTCTCAAACGCGATGCCGAGTTCTGACGCGAGCGCGATGACTCCCAGCGCATTGTGAACGTTATGTTGCCCCGGAACATTCAACACTGCTTCGCCGAGATCTTGTCCGCGATGATTGACCCGGAACGTCGAAGCGAAATCCTTCAGCCGAATATCCGCAGCGCGATAATCGGCCGTTTGGGCGAAGCCGTAAGAGACTCCGCGCGTGCCACGCCGGCATAACCGAGCGGCGTTCTTGTCGTCCAGGTTATAAAAAATCTTGCCTGCCGTTTGTGTGATCAATTGCGCAAATACCTGTTCAATCGCATTGAGGTCGGCATAAAAATCCAGGTGCTCTTCCTCGATATTCAGAAGGAGCGTGTGCTCCGGGCAAAAAAGCGCGATTGTGCCGTCGCTCTCGTCTCCTTCGGCGACAAAATATTCTCCGCGCGAATCCCAATGCGCGTTGATTCCGAGGACGGGAATCTCGGCGCCAACATAATGCGACGGATGCAGTCCTCCTTCGCGCAGGACGTGCGCAGCCATTGATGAGGTCGTCGTTTTGCCGTGCATTCCAGCAATGAGGATGCCGCGTTTACTGCGCATCATTGCGGCCAATGCCTCTGCGCGGCGCACGACCGGTTTTCCCGCAGCGCGCGCGCTGCCAAGAATCGGATTGTCGCTTCGTATTGCAGAAGAAAAGACAATGAGCTCAGCAAGTCCGGCATCGTCGGGTCGGTGCTGCTCGTGAAAATGCAGACCGAGCCGCTGCAATCGATCAGTTTCGGTTGTGCTAACCTTGTCCGAGCCGCTGACTGTGTGCCCGAGCTCGAGCAACAGTCCGGCAATACCGCTCATGCCACTGCCTGCCACGCCAATCAGATGAATCCGGTGCTGCTCGCGTGTAAGGAACGCCGGCAGATTGAATGGCATAATGCCAACGCTGTCTTGTGCAGAGCCAGTCTGCGGCGGAAGCTGCGCAGTTGCGCTGCAATCTTCAGAGACGCGCTTCATGGGTCGTATATCTCTCCATGGTTGTCACCACGCGGTCAGCCGCGTCCTGCGGCGCCAGTTGCGAGGAATTTGCAGCCATCTGATGAATCCGCTCTGGATCCTCGATTAACTCGCGAATTTGCCGCGCGAGTAACTCGCCAGAGACTTCTGACTCTTTGAGAAGAATCGCAGCCTGGACGCGAGCATAGATCTCCGCATTGCGGGTTTGATGATCGTCAGTGGCATACGGAAATGGAATCAGGATGCCGGGCAATGAAAAGGCGGCGAACTCCGCGAGACTCGCCGCGCCTGCCCGGGCAACGACGAGATCGGCGGCGCTGTAAGCCTCTTCCATTCGATGATGAAAAGCAGCAACCCGCGCGGGAACATTTTCGCGTCGATAGTTATCTGCAACGAGACGTTCATCGCGCGCGCCGGAAAGATGAATTACCTGCACGGAAACGCCGCGCAAAAACGGCAGCGCCTTAATCATCGCCTGGTTAATTCCACTTGCACCCTGGCTGCCTCCCATCACTAGAACCGTCATGAGATCTTTTTGGAGTCCGAGTTTTTCACGGGCCTCTCGTCGATCCAAACGCACCAGCTCAGTCCGTACTGGAGTGCCTGTAATTTCCGTGTTGGTTTTTGGAAAAAAAGGCGCGCATTCCTTAAAGCCCAGCATCACCGTGCGCACTATTCGCGCCGTTAGACGATTGGCTTTTCCCGGAACGGCGTTTGACTCGTGAATGAAGGTGGGAATCCCCCGCATTCGCCCAGCCAATACCGGAGCAGTAGAAGTAAATCCTCCCATGCCCAGAACAACCTGAGGCTTAAATGTCCGGTAGATAGACCGGCAAAGCGCCAGACTTTCGTAAAAACGACCAAGGAAACCGAAAAACGCCGGAGAAAAGGGCGACGGCAGTCCTACTGTGGGCAATTTTTCCACTCGGAAACTTTCGCGGCCAGAGAGCGCCAGCGCGTCAATATCTTTCTCAGAAACTAAAAGCATTACTTCGTGGCCGCGATCGCGCAGCACTTCCGCCACGGCGATCCCGGGAAAAAGATGTCCGCCAGTTCCTCCACATGCGATCACTGCATTCATAAGACCTGATTCTGCGCTTCCGATTTATAGGATTTATACATGTATTAAACTCACGGTCGCTAAAT
>QHOR01000276.1:3713-4220 GCA_003219395.1 Verrucomicrobiota bacterium
ACTGCGGCCTGCAAAGCCAACAACGAAACAACGCCACAGCCAAGAAGCAGGCCAAATCGATCCTTGGAGTGCAGCGCGATAAGAATGCCGCAAACAATGATAACGACAAACAAAAAGATCACGAGCAGGCTGAACCGCAGGCCAAGCTCTTCTCCAATAATTGGAAAAATGAAATCTGTATGCGCGTACGGCAGATAAAGCATTTTTTGGCGACCATTACCCAGACCGAGTCCTTCCATTCCGCCACTACCCCATGCGATTAATGCTTGCATCTGCTGCAGGCCGGCATCCTCCTGATAGTTTTGCGGGTGAAGAAAAGCGGAAAGCCGCCCCATTCGCTCAGAGATTCGGGTGGCAACGAGCAGGAGCCCGCCGAGACCGGCGAACGATATCATCCCGAGCCATACTGGATTAGTGCCGGCGACGAACATGACTACAAAAGCAGTCGTTCCCAGCAGGGCCGTCGTCCCAAGATCGACTTCGCCAAGAACAAGAGCCGCTGGAAGG
>QHOR01000277.1:0-3269 GCA_003219395.1 Verrucomicrobiota bacterium
AAAATCACCAGTGGTTTCAGCCGCACAATTCGGACACGAGGGGACGTACATCTCACCGGCAAGGGCGATCTGGGCAGCAGCAGCGTGATTTGCCGATCCGCATTAGTTGAAGGCAGACTCCGAGGCAATTTACATTGTGATGATACCGCCACGATCAACTTCGCGGGGAAGATTCCGGGCCGGATCAGCGCGCGGCGCGTGATCGTCGAGCGCAAAGCCGATATTCATTGCTTCCGACGGCTCCAGGCGGAAAGCGTCGAAATCAGGGGAAGAATGTCGGGAGAGATCACCGCCCAAACCGTAGAGATTCAAAAAAAAGGCGCACTCGAGGGCGATGTCACAGCGAGAGCAATCTCCGTGGAAAAAGGCGGCATGTTTTCCGGTCAGCTTGTGATCGGCCGGGCTGATCTTACCCAGGGGGAGCTGTTGCAGGCAGAGAAGCCGGATGTCGCTTCCATTCCAGACAGCGATTTTTCCGGAATCGACCCGCGGCCTTTGCCTGCGATCTAAGAGCAATTTTTCCATGCAAAGACTGCATCCGCGCAGTCCGTACGAAAAACTTGGCGGCTACGTGCATCTGCCGCGCTTAATCGATAAGGCAAGGCTTCATCGGAAAGGCCTGCTCAACGGCTATAACTACAAGACCGTCGGGTTCGATAAGCACTTGCTGGCCTTTCTAAAAATTGACGGCGACGCGTTTGAAGAAATCGTCAACAGAGTGGACGAGGATGAGACAATTCTAAAATGGGTGCAGACAAATGGTGCGCGGCATTCTCCCGAAGCAATTGAACAATGGAATGAGGCGATGATTTCACGGCATCCAGACACGGCCGCAAAAAAGGCACGCTTTCTCCACTTCCTAAAAGAGGCCGGTGGCGAAGGACGCAAAGATATTCGGACTTATTTCGATCTGATTGAGTTTGACGAAGGACGACTAGCATGAGGAACGACGAAAAAAGCGCGAACGATTAAAATTGCGAAAGCGCCAAGTTCGTGCGCGCTTTCGTCGTCTGAATTCGTCATTCGTGAGTCGTCCTTCGCGCTTCGTCGTTCAACATCACGCTTTGATTCCGCTCAAAATCCTGTCCGCGCTTTCAAGCGTTTCTTTGCTTCCAATATCCAGCCATTTCCCTTTGACCTGGTACGTCTTTACTGGTTTACGCGTGTAGAGCCATTGCACGAAACGGCCCGGCTGATCGGGATTATTCCCAGCCGCAAGATACGTGGTCAGCAGAGAGAGGACCGCGGGCGAGTAATAATAGAGAGCGATTGCGGCCAGAGTTCCGCGTGGATTCTGTGGTTTCTCTTCCAGGTGGGTAATGATTCCATCACCGTCTATTAAAACATTGCCATACTTTTTGATCGCTTCGCGATCAGCAACGTCATAGACGCCAACCGTCGCTTCGTTTCCTTTGGCGCAAACCGCAAAGTCCTGAAGTGATTCCGTAAACAAATTGTCGCCAGCGACAATCAGCAGGCTGGTTCGGCTCAAGTTCTCGCGTGCGGCTACAAAATTGATATCTCCGATCGCTCCCAGTTTGTCCTCGTCGTTTTTAGAGCCATCGTTGACGATTTTGAATTTGAATTGTGGATGTCGGCTTTGATAAGCTTCACTCCAAGCCTGAAAGTCCCCTGCGAATTTGTCATTGGTGACTACATAAATCGTCTCCAGATCGGGAACCTTCTGAAGATTGTCCACCACCCATTCAATAATCGGCTTGCCCCCTACGACGAGCAGCGGCTTCGCTTTATTGAGGGTTAGTGGATAAAGGCGTGTTGCATACCCGGCCGCGAGGATTAGAGCGTTCATAAAGATTGGGAAAGGCAGAGCTGTGCGCGATTTTTAATACTTCGATTTTGAAGCGCCTCCACCCATAATCGCATTTTGAAGACGCTGCTGGATCGCCCTGATGCGGTGCCGATCGGTAATCTTTGCACGTGTTGAACGGTCCACAACGTACAAAGTATCAATGGCTGCGCCGGCCTGCGTGTTGATGCGAGAGAGTGGGACTAGAACATTTTCGCGGTCAAGACAGCTCAAGACATCGTAAAGCAACCCGATCCGGTCCGGTGCCTGAATCTCAATAAGCGCATACACCGGATGCGTTTTGTTATCGATTAGAATTCGCGTCGGAAATTCGATTCCTGTCGTGAGACGATGGCTTTGGTGCTTGGCTTTTTCGATTAGCGGAAGGAAATCAAAACTCTCATCTTCGAGAGCTCGCCGCAAACTTTGCTCGACCAGGCTAAAGTCGCGTTGATGTGTGACAGGTCGGGCCTTCGTGTCACAGACACGAAAAACGCACAGCACGACATTATCCCCCCGCGGAAAGATATCAGCGCTCAAGATGTTCAAAGGTACAACTGAAAATGAGCCCGCCACTTTTGCCAGTAGCCTCTCCCGCTCCCACGTACAGAAGACGACAACACTATGACCCTTTTCCGGAACCGCCTTCCATAGGATCGCCGGAGCGAGCGGAAAATCTCCTCCGCAGGAAACATTTTCCAGAAAAGACCGGAACAGTTTCAGATGATCGATAATGTCTGGTAGATCGCTGGCGCGAAAATAATTGTCAGGCATGAACTCGAAATGAGCTTCAATCTCGCCTGTAAAATCAGAGGGAAGTTTCGTGGTTAGTGAGGCCTGCAAACTCTCGCGCTGAACTTTCGTTTGTTCATAGTAGGACTTCTGGTCCGCCAGGCACCGAGAGGTCTCGTGAAATAATTCCCACACCAAATATTCTTTCCAATCCGACCACCCCTCCGCGCTCGTACCCTGCCCGTCCGCCAGAGTAAGCAGCATCAGCGCATTCAAATTTTTCTGATGCTTCACGATGTGGGCGAAGTCTGTCACCGTGGCGGGATCATCAAGATTTCTCTGCTGAGCGGTCGTGGAAAGCGTGAGATGATGGTCAACGAGCAAGATGAGCGACTTTCGCTGCTCGGACGACAACTGCAGACGCGCGGCCACACGCTGGGCAAACAACGCGCTGGCTTCGGAGTGCGGCCTGGCGCCAACCGCTTTACCGCTATCGTGTAAAAGGAGCGCAAGATAGAGCACAAATGGGTCGTCCAATTCTTCGAATATCTGGCGATAAGCGATCAGCTTTGGGTCACTCGTCTGTGCCAGGGCATCAAGTTTGTCGATACACACCAATGTGTGTTCGTCGGCCGTGTAACGGTGCAAGAACTCATGCTGCACGAGACATGTGAGTTGTCCGAATTCGGGAATGTAGCGCCCTAGAAAATTGACCCGATGCATCATTCTC
>QHOR01000277.1:3303-5205 GCA_003219395.1 Verrucomicrobiota bacterium
CCGTCCGCGGTGCCCGCGCATACTGGTAGGTGCGGGTAACCTGCCCCAGGCTTCGGCTTAGCAGATCTTCGAGCTCCGGGCTGAGATCCAGACCACGTTCCTGCGCGATTTCAAATGCTCGCATCATCTGCTCGGGGTCTTTGCGAAAAACATCGCGGCGCGCTGGATGTAATTGCTTGTTGCGAACAAAGAAAAAATCTCCCACGGGAGTTTTGTGCATTCGCGCCAGCGGAAGAAAACTGAACAGAGAACGTGTCTTACTTGTGACATATCCGCCTGAAAATTGTTCGGTGATGCGTTCCGTCACCCGGAAGATGTTTCGCGTGTGGTCATAGTAATCGCGCATGAGAGCCTCGCTGCGGAGCTGACCGTTGCCCGAAGCATAATCGAGACGTTTTGCGATCTGTTCCTGCAAACTGATGTGAAGAATGTCGGTTGCACGTCCGGTCTCGTAATGCAAAGCGGTGCGCAGACGCAGGAGAAAATCGTACGCCTTTTCTATCCGCCGCTGGTCGCTTTCGCTTAGCCAGTCTTTTCCTACAAGCTGGTTCGTGCTCAATGAACCTTCCTTAAAATAGGTCATCCAAAGAAGGTTTTGATAATCGCGGAGGCCACCACATCCGCTTTTCAGGTTCGGTTCCTGCATGTAAACGCTGTCGCCGAATTTCTTGTGCCGGGCGACCTGGTCCTGCATGCGCAGTTCCACATATTCTCGTTCGTGTCCGTTGACACATTTCAAACGAAATTGCCGCCGAAATTCTTGGGCCAGGTCCGCGTGGCCCGCTAGAAACCGCGATTCCAGCATGGCGGTCTTTGTGCGCATATCCTGATTAGCTTGTGTCACCGCTTCTTTGATGGAACGCGTAGAGTGTCCAACCTTGAAACCGCTATCCCATAGAAGATAGAGAACTTGCTGCACCATCTCCTCCAGATGTGGTGAAATGCCCTTCTTTTCCTGGTGATGCAAAAGCATCACATCGATGTCGCTAAACGGGTTGAGTTCGCCTCGGCCATATCCACCAAGAGCGATCAACGCAAGTGGAAGCTTGGCTGCTCCGTTTCCCCGAGCGGAGGTTGCAGCAGCGCCGAAAACATACTGTAACAAAATATCAACCAACTCAGCACGCCGGGCACAAATTTCACGTCCTCCACCTCCCGCCTGGTGCTTAAGGCGCAATCGGTGTTCCTCGACCTTCAGAAATTTCTTGTAAAGAGGAAGGACTTCCGTTGGACGCTTGTTACCCGTCGTCGCAAGGCGGCTTGCAGCGTGTGCCAAAACCTGCTCCAGGTGACGGGATGTTCTCATCGGTAATTCAGATTGCTGTTCAATCTAAAATTGGATCTTGAAAATCCAAATCCAGCTCGGACCGGAGAAGAAAGAATCGAACAGTGGCGACGCCTTCAGCTTGGAGACGAGACCTTACCCTGAGAAGAGTCAGTATTTCAGGAACGAGGCGACGGGTGTCGGCTCGAGCTGCTTCCGGCCATGCAGAAATTCCAACTCAATCAGAAACTGCGCTTCGAGGAGGGTCCCTCCCGCTTTGCGAATAAGCGCAGCCGCAGCGGCAGAAGTGCCGCCTGTAGCTAGCAAATCATCCAACAGAACAATTCGTTCACCTGCATTAATAGCGTCGATGTGCATCTCCATTTCCGCTTCGCCATACTCGAGAGAGTAGCTGGCGATCTCAGTCTGGAAAGGAAGCTTTCCACGCTTTCGAATCGGAACGAAACCGACACCGAGCTCATACGCCACCGCCGATCCGAAGAGGAACCCACGCGCATCGATCCCAACGATCTTATCAACTTCTCTCCCGCGGCAGCGGTCTAAAAATAGGTCGATGGACGCATGAAAAAGAGCGGGATCACTCAACACCGGCGTAATATCTTTGAATATGATTCCTT
>QHOR01000011.1 GCA_003219395.1 Verrucomicrobiota bacterium
CTGTTACTGTTGATGACTACCTGATCTGCATAACTAAGGGTATATGTTCTGCCTGAACCGCAGCGGATCTGATACTGCACATTCACGCTCGTGTGGATCGAACCGATTGTTCCCGTCGTCGTTCCTGTCGTCCGTCCGCTTTTTTCTACTGCCAGTCCAATAGCCGGAGCTTTAACATTGCTGCTGATAGTGCCAATTCCCTCAATAAAACCGGTAGAGTCCATTTTACCAGAGCGTAGGCCAGCAAGCGCGCAATCGACGTTGTTACCAAGCGGGACTGCTGCTGTATAGTCGGCGACGATTGCCGCCGGTTGGCAACCATTATCTATGAGACCTGGCTGTGAAATATTTTCCCCCGTGTTGGCTCGATCCTGACGCGCGAGCACGTGATTGTTACTGAGCACGTATTGCATGCCTCCGGCAATGACTAATGATCCGAGCGTGCCGCTGCAACAGAAACTTTGAGTAATGTCCTTCACGTTGCCGCCCGAGACTCCCAAATGATGATTTCTGGTCTGATATGGATTTTGAGCGTGCGTCAGCAGCGGCGCGCACACGAAAACCGTTGTGAAAATGAAAGCTACCCAAGATATTTTGATTTTGATCATCATGGTTTGGTTTTACTTAAACTACGGGGAAAGATCAAGAATCTTCTCAGGCATCAAAATCCATCCGGCTCTGCTGAGATTGTCCGCGATTATCGCCGAGCATTTATCTCTCGCCAATTGCGAATGCTCGCTCTATAAACGCAGTCAGCTTTTTCAGCCGCTCGCACAAGGAAAAGCTTTCTATCCTCGACGTGTGCGTCTGCAATGCAGATCCTTCGTCCGTCGGAATCCACGGCTGACACACAGCCCCAGCTCCAGCATGACGCGCTGAGTCTGTCCGCGATCGTTTCCCAGTATTAATCGACCGCAATAGCCAGACTGCAGAGAACGGGGATCGTTACAGTCGGAAATACCCCGTTATCGTGGCGCAGCGCGGGGATATTGTGAAAATTATGGAGCGGCACCCGCATCGATGCCGCTCGCGTCGATAAACGTGTGCATGAGTCGCTCGTTGCTTATATCCAGAAGAGCTTGGATCACTGCTCTAATGCCACTTGCGCTATTCCTCGCCGCATGCAGCGACAACTCACAGCAGGTGCGGGAGACATTCGTTTCGTGGAGGAAATCACTAGAGCTGCTCGAACAACAACGCACGGAGCGTCACGTACCTGAGACTTATGTCCGCCAGATGGTTGAGGCTGCCACAAGAACTCTCAAGCAGCACCGCAATAAATTACGGGGCGACCGTGCCGTTAACGACCTCGAGGCCAAAATTCGCCAGCTCGGCCGCGGTCCAGGAACTCAGCGCAATGAAACCGAAGCAAATCTTTGAGGTAGCACTTGGCGTGGTCACGAGTGTCGGCGGCTTTCTGGAAGTCGGCTCGATTGCTACTGCGGCACAGGCCGGCGCGATGTTTGGATTTCAGCTCGTGTGGGCTGTTGTACTGGGAACCCTCTGCCTGATTTTCCTGATCGAAATGTCAGGCCGCCTCGCAGCGATTAGTCATCATCCGTTGCCGGCTGCGGTCCGCGAACGATTTGGGTTTCATTACTTCGCGATGCCGCTATTAGCGGAAACAGTTATCGATCTCCTTGTGCTTGCGTCGGAGATCGGCGGTGTGTGTCTCGGTCTGCAACTACTTACAGGAGTTAGGTTCTTTTACTGGGCGGTGCCGGTGGCATTCATTATCTGGCTGCTTCTCTGGCGCGGCACGTTCAGCATTATCGAGTACGGCGTCTCTATTCTTGGCTTAACAACTGTTGTGTTCATCGTGGCAGCGGCAAAAGCTCACCCGGGCTTCCATAATATCGGCGCCGGCTTTCTGCCCACGTTACCGGGCGATCACAAGGCGCAATATTGGTTTCTCGCTGTTAGTATCATCGGGGCCACCATTAGCCCGTATCTTGTGAACTTCTATTCATCAGGTGCGGTCGAGGACAAATGGAGTGAAAAGGATCTCGTGCCGAACCGGCTGACGGCGGGGATAGGAATGTCGTTCGGCGGCACAATTTCAATCGCGGTGCTCGTCGCCGCTGTGATGGTCTTTCATAGCCGCGCGATTTCTATCGACACTTACGAGCAAATCGCCATGGAAGTTACGGCGCCGCTTGGGATCTGGGGTTATCGAATCTTCGGCATTGCGCTAATCATTGCCTGCTTTGGCGCTGCACTCGAGCTGAGCCTGGATATTGCGTACGTCTACGCTCAAGGATTCGGCTGGCGGTGGAGCGAAGACTTGCAACCGATCGAAGCAAGCCGATTCACGCTCGTATATACCATTTTTATTTTCGCAGGCTGCTTGCCCATCATGTTTGGCATCGACCCGCTGAAACTCACTTTGTTTTCCATGGCAGCGACGGCACTGATCCTTCCGCTGATTGTTTTCCCGTTCCTTATCATCATGAACGACAAACGATACCTCCGAAATCACACCAATAGCGTGTTTGCCAATGCAGTCGTCTGCTTCGTAATTCTATTGGCGGCAGCGATGGCGATTGTTGCTATTCCGCTGGAAATTTTGGGCGGTCACTAACATGTCGAAACCGCAAAAGCTGCATCTCATTCGCGATGTCCTTGATAAGCTGCTCGTGGATCGCGACAACGTCCCGCTCGGTCGCGTAGATGGGATCGTGTTACTTTTGAGAGGCGAACAGACACAGCCCCGCGTCGTTCAAATTGAATGCGGGATGGTGACGCTGTGGCGTCGGCTGAGTATTAGATGGGCGGATCGCACTTACCGGATCGGTCGCCGCTTGGGCTTGCGCCGGCAAAGGCCGGTTCGCGTCGATTGGTCCAAGATCGACAACATCGGGAGGGAGCTGACGCTCGACGTGCTCGCAAAACATTCGCCACTCTTGGCCGGAGAACGTTGGCTGCTGGAACGCGTCATCCGGCATATCCCCGGAAACGGCATGAAAAAAGAAACATGAAGCAGCGCCATATCCACGTCGAGTATTTGTTAGGCCGCACGGTGCGCGACATTGATGGTCGCAGAGCCGGCCGGATCGAAGAGATCCAAGTTGAGCTGTCGAGCCGCGGCTGTTTTGTCACAGGGTTTGTGCTAGGCGCGAGAGGTCTGCTCAAGCGTCTGTCCTTCCGCGGCATCGCCCCGCTTTTCACGCCTTCGCTCGCCGCTAACGTTCAACGGAGAGCCGAGGTGGTTCCGTGGCAGCAGATGGATCTCAATGATCCAAAATGTCCGCGCCTACGCTGCCGCAAAGACGAGATTCATACCATGCCTGCTTAGAGCTCCTTTTTCTGCAAGGCGCCCACACGGTAGAACAGCCTAGATCGCGAACATGAATCGAAAACAGAACCTTAGTCACCGCGATCTTTCTGACCTTTTGGCGCTGTCTTTTTCGCTTGCCGTCTTCTATCAGCCGACAAGGACCGTCCGACGTTTACTTCGGTTTTAAACTGGCCCTCTTTGTTCCGCCGCACATATCGTTTATCGCCTTTGTGCGGTTCAATCAACGTGCGTCTACTTGTCTTTTTGCTTCGCATACCTGCGAATCGCATCTTAACTCTTAATCGGTTGCATTAAGAGCGCAGCATTCATCCAAACAATCCAGAACGTCTAAGCCTGATTCACTCCGGTTCCAGAAATTCAGTCAGCTTTTTCGTCGGCATCCAGAACGACGTGCTGACCTGATGGAACAGTGACAGCAGTGTTAGTTTTCGTGGGCTGCGCACCTAAGAGATGGTGTGTACATCATCGATGTGAGTTTGTTAATTGTTGCTCAGCTGTTCCTGCTACGAGCTATTGATCGTTTCAAGCGTTCGTCGCGTCAGCGACGAAGGACTGTGCGCGGGGTAACTCCACGGCTAAGACTCACTTAGACTCCAACCGGCTCTCAAGAGACGGTTGGGCATTCTTTCCCAGCACCTAACACATGGGTTTTACAAAGGTCTAGCATGCTCGTGCAATCGTGCTCCCACCCTTCATAGTGACGCATTGCCGCCAAGTCTTTAATCTGTTCGTATTTTTGCAGCTTATGTCCCAACTTACCCGGCTTCCTTGTATCGTTGATCAACCGCAGCCCCTTTCGCGTTGGCGGGGGAACCGTTCTCACCGGTCGGGTCGTGTTCATGCCGACATCTACGGAAATCAGACGGCAAAGGTCTCCAATTGTTTTCAGAACTTCGATCCACCACTTCCGTAGAATTGCCTTGGGAGGATGTGTTTCCTTCCCGCGCGACCCTACCCCCTGCTTGGAGCTTGGCGCCGCGCGTCAGGAGGCACGAAAGCCCTACCGCTGGCGCCTGGCAGGGAAACGCTCTGCTGGCAGCGCGGCTTGACGCAGCACTACAGATTGGCTCGCGACAGAGATTTCCCAGCCGTCGCCACCGCGGCGTAGTCATGAGGAGGCTAAAGCAAAAGGGTCGCCAGTTGTCGGTGTTACCGTCGATATCACCCTAGGAGTCTGCATTTCTCTCGACCCAACTGTCGTACATCAGCGCGTCTGAGCTGGTCCTCAATCTCAGCAGTCATGCGTGCGTGAAGCTCCGCAGAAAATCCTCGCCGGCCTCGGCGAATGCTCACCTTTCGCGTGCGACTACCAACCTTTAAACCTTTTGCACGCCGAGGCTTGCGTAATCGGCTTCTCGCAACTTTGGCGTGCATTAAAACGATGATTCTCTAGGCAAGCTTAATCAGCGTTATTCCAACACCTGAATGACGTATCGGGGCGGCCTCGACACGCAGAGCCGTGCTCCCCGTTTGCGATGCGGCTGGCAACCGTGATAGCAACCCCACAACACGCGGGATTATTTCAGCGTGATTTCGCGCATGTTCTTGCTGCCCATAATTGCGCGAATTTCCAGCCGCTTTACCTGTGTGGCGAGCTGTTGATCTGGTGTCCCCTGGATTTTTCTGGCGATGGGATCGTTCTTCTCGCGGAAGCCGTCAAGCGCAGCCATGTTTTTGGATTCCACCATAAGCAGGATGTCGAAATCTTGCTGCGTGGCGGCATTACCGAGCAGGATTTTGTAATCCATGATGAGGTTCTGCTTTTTCGCTTCTTCCATCGCGCTAGTGAAGGTCTTGGCGAGACCTTTAAGGTATTCATCCGTCATCCCAGCCTTGGCTTTGACCATTGTTATTGTCCAAACGGGCCCTTCCGTGTAAGGCGCGTCACTTTGCGCTCGGCAAAGCCCGATGGATGCAGCAGACAGCGCGACGCTGACAATCAGAATAAGGACTTTTGTTCATTGGTGTTTTCTTTGGTTTTTGCTGTTTAGTTTTTTGCCGGCTGATAGAGGATTGCAGAAACCTCCCGAGGAATTGGAGAAACGGCGAGTGTGATCTGACATTAGAACCACAAGAGTAAACATGCGCGCGCAGTCCTGCCTGTTAGACTTTAGTCTTATACGGAGAGCCGGTAATCAGGGTAGCAGCCTGAGTCCGCTGTCTCTCACGAATTGTCGATGCTAGTTCCTAAATGCACTTAGTTTTCACCGCACGCACGACGATACGTTTGCATCGTCGCGATGCGCGTCTGCAACTCGTTCGTCCGTGAGAATCAATCGCTGAGAACAGCCCGCCTCTCCGCACCACGACGCACGCAGTCGCTGCCTCTTTACTTTTTACGCCTGCAAGAAGCGGTCTGGTCTGAATGAATTTTGTACTGATGCGGCGCGTGGGCATTTCTGACAATCTGGATCGCGAAGATCATGCTGCCGTCTAGCGTTCCGATGACGGTTGGCAATCTGATGAAGACGCACGAATACGAATACGCGGGCGATTGTGAAGAGGCGTGAGGCTGCGCAAACAAAAAGCCGCCACACGGTGAAGCAGTGTGACGGCTGATTGTGAAATGCTGCTGCTTATTGTCTCGTTAGAACCCGAATCGTACGATACGGCTTCCCCACAGGAGACCACCCTGGTTGACCTTCTCATTCACAAGCCAGGCATTCGCTGCATCTAAGGGATCCGTTGTCACGGCAGAGTAGTCACCCCAACGTTCTGGGTTGTCTGCACTCGGGTGATAGAACGTGGGGCTAGTGAAAGCACTCGGCCCTGCCGCGATTCCCGCATCAGCGCTTCTCTTGCCCGACAACCGGACCTGTGCGTTCTTCCCGGCAGTTGTATCGGTGGAAGTGTAGGTTACAAAACAATCGCCTGCGTCGTTTGCGGCGATGGATGCGTTGAAGTCATCCGACGTGCCGCTTGCGAAATAGGAACCGCTCTGACTAACTGTGTTGGTCGACGTATCGATCCGGTAAATCTTTGGCGCGGGGAAATTCCCAAGAGCGATTGTATGGGTCTGCCAAAGGTCGTTGCCGCTCTGGGTGCTGGCATTCACAAATCTGGAGTCGCTTGTGTCCAACAGCTTGGTCGTTCCAGGTTGATGCGCAGCCGGCGGAACCGAGTACGAAGGTACAGTAATACTGACTGGTCCCGTGAGGCCTATACCAGCTCTACTCGTGTTCGTTACGGTGTATTTGCTAAACGAGGTCCCCGATGGCGGTGCCGCGATCAAAAATGTCGAGGCGTTTTGGTCACGAACGATTGGCGGTGCCAGCGTACCGGCTAAGCCTGTGAAGACGGGCACTGAAAAGCCCAGACCGTTATAAAGCCGGGCTTTGGCGACGGCGAAGAAGTCAGCTCCCAGAAATGTGTTCCCATTGAAGATATTCGCAGTGATGAGCACTGCGTCCTGATCCATACCCAGTTGCGGGAAATCCCAGAAATTGTTATTACCGAAGAAGTTTACATTGAGATTGTAAATGAAGAACGTAGATGTGGGGTCAGCGCTGGTCGATATAGCGATGAAGAAACGCTGGACGGTGGCGGACTCGGCGAAGGCTTCAGCCGTCACGATCCACCGGTTCCAAGTGGAATCATAAACCACACGCGGATCGAATAGCGTTTCGGCGGTGTAACTGAAGAAGGTCGCCAGCGTCACGCTCTTGGCCAAAGGCAAGGTCTGAGTGTTCTGTCTTGTCCACATGTCGATATGGCTGTTGGTTACCTGGACGAAATGAGTAGTACCAACCGCACCGTGTGTATCAGGCGGGCGGAGACCTTCTGTCGCGCTGTGCGCGTTAAAATTAACTCGCCTTATCGCGGGAGTTGCCAGGGGAGCGAAGGTCTCCGTAATGGGCTTCACCGCTCCGGGAGCGTAGGAGTTTGCCTGCGCCTTCTCAGCATCGTAAGCAGTTCGGTCCATCGTTGGGCGGAACGGAATCTCTCGCGGAGGGAGGGGTTGCTCCATCACGTAGTTGGGCTGCGCATCGACAATTGTGGCGGGAGCCACCTCGAGAGCGGCGACAGGCGCGATTTCCTGTTGTGCCGACGCGGCACGCAGTAACAACAGCACTGCGCAGCTGATCAGGGCTGCCAGCGAAAAGTTGTTGATTCGAGAGTTAAATCGCATGGCTCGTTTTCCTTTCCCATTGGGTTGTTTTATTGAGTTCTCTTCAGCAAGTTTTTTCATGTGTGTTCTCTGTTTGTGTGAACGAGCCTTTCGTTCACGATTACCCAGTTTTTCCTTGGTTGTGTGAACGAGCCTTTCGTTCACGATTACCCAGCGGAAAGAGGGTCAGGTGGAGTTCCTGGGACAAGCTCCTAACGGACTTAGCGCGATCGCGACTCTGGCAGCCAAGGACAGAATGTCAAGACTGTTTTTGAGGATATACGACAGAATACCTAGAGCGGATTGCGTAGCTTGGCCCCTATCGGATTCTTCGACGGGTTTCGAGTTCAGAAACTCGTTTGGCTTATGGTCGACGAACAATAAAACATCCGGCGTCCTCGCGCTCTGCTACCACAACTCAAAATTGTCGCGCTTTGTGATCCGTACTTGAGCTGCACCCGCAATTCCAACCCGCTTTGCTGAGATGTCCGCGCTGATCTCGCGGTACTTCATCTTATGTCGAGCATGCCTCATTACCGTGTTTTCGGCGCGGGCGGCCCAGCGAGTTTCTGGAAACGTGGGCCATTCCGGAGCGGGGTCGAATATCGGATCGAGGCGGAGCGGCGCGCGAAGTGAGCGGCCCGTTTTCGACGAGCGCCGCAGAACACGGGATGGAGAGTAGTTTCCGTTAACCGGCCGTGGCCATTCATATTGGATTGTTCGCGCCGCGCGTTATCGCGGAAGCAAAGCAAACTAAATCGAACACTGCTACATCTGCGGCCGACAAAGACAGGAGCTGGTGATTTTTAGATCGGCTTTCGCCCAGATCTTCTGAAAACGCGCGTCGGTTGCGGCGATTTCGGCCCTGTCCTTGTCCTGGCGGCGCAGACTTTCGGCAAGCCCGTATAGGGACCAGCCGTTGTCGGGCAGGCGGCGCAAATCTTCGCGGTAAACCTGCTCAGCTTCGGCAAACCGGCCCGCCTTCATGAGGTTTGCACCAATGGAATGACGTATTGGAATCATCCATGCCGGCGGCTCATCGTACTTGAGAGCGTCTTCCACAGCCAGAGCGGCCCCAAGTTGGCTGAGACCGTCATCCAGCCTGCCTTCTGCGATAAGGATTTCGCCGTCAATCATGCGGTGAATGAGAGGCACAATTGATTCAGCGGTGTTGTTGCCAAGAGCGGTCTCTTTCGGCACGACTTGCGAGCGTTCAGCAAAAACTGCCTCTTCCTTGCGCGCGTTTGCGGTGTCACCCGTGGCGGCGAACGCAATGGCGCGCGCGGCATGATAGAAGGCGCGCGTGAATAGCGCGTACTCCGGATAATTCTCCGGCTCAGCCAAGATCTCGTCCCATTTTCCCAGGCGCACCATCGTTTCCATCGGCAGCGCGAGGAAGCTTTCGACAATTACGGCGTTCTGTTTGAGGAAATCCGGTGGCAGATCTTTTACCATGTCGCGCATGTATTGCATGGCGAGCTTGCTCTGGCCGGTCATGACCGCGGCATAGGCGAGCATGTGTTGATCGTGCGCGGCGTAAAATGGGATGAGGCCGAGCGGTCGGTTGCCGATATTTTTTCGATAACGTTTGTCTGCTTCGACAGCTTTGGCGTTGGTGATGATCGCCTGCTGCCAGCGACCCCGCCGAATGTCGATGTGGGATGGCATGTGGACGTTGTGGGCAAGGCCGGGTTGCAATTGGCGCAGCCGATCAGCCGCACCGTCGGCACGCTCCGGATGCGGCGATGCTTCCACGGCGTGGATGTAGAGATGGTTCGCGAAGGGATGGTTTGGTTTAAGTTTCAGAACCGCATCGAGCGTGGCGATGATCTCTTCGGTGCCGGGATTTGGCTGACCTTCGAGCGTCCATTGGTTCCAGGGACGCAGATCCATCATCGACTCGGCAAAAAACGCACCAACATCGGGATCCTTTGGATATTGTTTCCAAACTTCGCGCATAGCGTCAGCGTAAGCGTGATCGAGCGGGGTGCGATCCGCTGGCTGCGGATTGGCGTAACGATGAGTGAGCGCTTCGATAAGAGCTCGCTCGACCGGCGAAGCCTTGTCGGCGTGCTCCTGAGCCAGCGTCAGTTCTTTCCAGGCCAGATCAGCCATGGGCGGGGGCACGAGCGGGTAGTTGATGTGTGGACCGGCAGCGAGCGCGATGCCCCAGTGCGCCATCGCACAATGCGGATCGATCTTGGCTGCTTCCTGGAACGAACGAATAGCGGCGGATTGATTAAAGCCGTGCACGAGAGCGAGACCCTGGTTGAAGTAGCGCTGGGCGAGCGGCGATTCGGTGGTGACTTTGCGCGTGTACGATCCGAGACCTGGGTAAAGTGGTTCGCGTGCCTGGATCGGGCCGCACAGGAGGACCGCGAAAACAGCGGCGAGAAAGGGATTGAGCAGGATCATCCCTTCATCTTAGGGACGTGGCGACGGTAGGAAAGATGAATTGAGAAAGAAAGGGCGCTGATCGCCAGGAGAGAAAGAGATAAGCCACCCAGCCAGTTGAAGCAAAAACTTTCGATTTCGTCGCGGGTGCAAAAAAAGTGGCTGGGTTGGCTTCATCGATTGGTTAGGCGTTTTGGTCAGCGGGGTTCGTATCCTAGGTAGATGGAGAGAAAAATGTGTAAACGGAAACGACTCCCGCGCCCCACCGTGCGGTTACTGTCCTTCCCGTATTATACTAGAGTTTAATAAGACTAAGGTCGCATAGACAGAACGGCAGGCGCGTCCCTACTCCTGCCCTCCTAATGCGAGACCCTACTCAGGATTTCTCCAATTCGTTCTCGACGCCTAATATGCTTCTCACGCACCACGAAACTGCAAATGGGAGTCTCCCTTTGCACAATATATGAAAGGTCAGTCATGAACCACGATAATAAAAAAAGCCGGTCAAACTCTGGTCGCATAACGGCAGCGTTGGGCAAAGCCTTCGTTGCGCTCGCTACCCTGGCGGTATTCGTTCCATTGTCCGGGAGTCAGGCCGGTGAATCAAGAGAGAACGGTCCAAGCGCTCCCGCGTTCATTGTAGCGAGCGGCCCCTGGGTTGATTGCAATGTTGTTACCGATTTGAAACAGGTTGGCCGCAACCTAGTCATCACCGTGGACATCACCGAGACGTTTTCTGGAACGCTGGATGGCTGCTATACTGGGACGGAGCGTGACGTTGTTTATAGAAACGGGTCCGCGACGTTCCACGGTAGCGGCATTTTCACTGGTGTTGTAAATGGGCAATCCGGCACGATGGTGATGATCTACGAAGGCACCGCTAACGCCCAAGGCGTGGCTTCCGCCAGTTGGGTTCTCGAGCAGGGTACGGGCGGGCTCACAAATCTGCACGGGAAAGGCACTTTCGAGGGGACTCTCGTCGCGCTGCAGACGTCGCCCTGCACTCCACCAGACCCAACAGTATGCGACGGGGGGATGTTTGGCGGCACGGTATAGAACGCTACGATT
>QHOR01000278.1:0-584 GCA_003219395.1 Verrucomicrobiota bacterium
GGAATTGATTTCCACTTCGACTGGGGCGCATCGCACTACCTTACCAAGCAGCTTTTCGTCGGCGTTGCCGGTTACGCCTACCAGCAACTCACTGACGACTCCGGTCAGAATCCGATCCTCGGCGGATTCAGATCACGTGTTTTCGGAGTCGGCCCGCAAATCGGATATAGCTTTCCGGTGGGAGACTTGCAGGGCTTCCTCGGCCTGAGGGGATACGGCGAATTCGGTGCAGCCAACCGTCCGTCGGGATGGAATACGTGGCTGACATTCACCATTTCTCCGAACGCGCCCACTGCGGTGACGCCCACAAAGCACCTGGTTGTGAAATAGGCCTTGCCCAAACCGGACGCCGGTGGCGATCGATGTCTCGAATGGGCCATTGATTTGCGAAATTGCCAGCCGACGCCGGGCGTACTGATCCGGCCCAGACCCTTGATAAATTCTTAACTCCTATCCGTGATTATACGGAGTGTCACTTTTCGATGCCTGCGATCTTTGCCTGCGATCTTTCATGCATCTCGTTGCAACACGAAAGTATCCGTTTCTCGCTGCACAAGCGCTTACCGAACGTCAGGCGCGAGACA
>QHOR01000278.1:602-1141 GCA_003219395.1 Verrucomicrobiota bacterium
GGTCGGCGAGCATGAGTTCTTGCTACATATGACTTCTGGCGAAGACTTCGCAGAAGAGCGGCTGATTTGGCTGGACGGTAGGGCGGCCTTACTCTGGATCAATCAAGCGGCCGACGATTATGGATTGAATTGGGGTTGATCCCAACGGACTTATCACAATGGTCGAAACCCGGATTGCTCCCCGCTACCGCGTCTCGAAGCCCGCACAGATCGAGTACGGGGGCGATAAGACTCCCTGCACCATTCGTGATCTCTCCGTCACCGGTGCAGCGTTAGAGCTTTCCGACCTGAGCGCGACTATTCCTCCGGCGTTCACGTTGATCGTACCGGAAGATAAACTGAAGCTGCCGTGCCGCGTGGTATGGCGAAGAGCTTTCAAGATGGGCGTAACCTTCGAGGATCCGGAGATTGAGTAATGATCATCCGCGAGAGAAGATCCGGAATTGACACCCGATCCGAGGCGGAGAAGCAGCTAATTGGGGAACGACGGTCCGGGATTGATCGACGCACCAATGGTGAGTCGGCACCGACAAAGCCGT
>QHOR01000278.1:1155-4131 GCA_003219395.1 Verrucomicrobiota bacterium
GCGACGATTGAGAAGAACAATGCGCGACGAACAAGGTCGCGGCTACTTCGGGGTCGCAAACGCGGAGCATGAGTTCGCTTTATTCCTGGATGTTGTTCGCGTTGTCGAATGGATCGAGCGCCTAAGCAGTGCCGAAGCGGAGCACCAAGCGCGCCCTACCTTGCGAAAGCCCGCTGCAGGCGCGCCCGATCCAGTGCTTCAGAAGAATTTCTTACACCCGGACGCGCTGTAACTCCGCGCCTCTTGCAGAATGGTTCGGCAGTGTCGAATGCGCGAGCTTTAGCAATCCGGATAAGCGCCACCCAGCGAATCAACAAGCCGGTCGTGCCAGTCCTATTGCAGTAGAACCGGCAGATTGAGCGGGCCGCGGAAACCGAAACCGTGCCAGCGTACGCTCGCAGGATCCGGCAAGGTCATGTTGGGGAAGCGCTCGAAGAGCATGGGCAGCAGGACGGCCCCAACGGTTCGCCGCGACAGGTGTGCGCCCGCGCAATGATGCGGGCCGTTGCCAAAGGCCTGGTGAGGATTGGGCTCACGCAGCCCGTTGTAATTCTCGCCATCGTCGAAGATGTCCTCGTCCCGGTTGGCCGACGCCTGGATCGTCATCACCGTGTCGCCCTTCGGGATGAGACAGCCGCGAATTTCCGTGTCCTCCATAACGAGCCGCGAACTCGCCTGGATCGGCGCCACCCACCGCACCCCTTCCTCGAACGCGGCGCGCCATTTGCCGCCTGCGCGCACGGCTTGGATCGTCAGCAGGGCGTCGCGCGGCTCGTTGATGCCACCGCCGATCGCGATCTTTACATTGGCGATCATCTGGCTTTCTGGAATCGGGCTCTTCGCGTTCACCATGAAGGAGAGCGCAGAGGAATCCGGCTCGGCCCTAACGCGTTCGGCATTGGCGCGGATACATTTGTCCATTTCCACATTGGCGATGTCGGTCGCTTCGAAAGGCCCGGGCGTCCAGCCGAAATTGCCGGCGCCGTCGATCAATGTCTGTGACCATCGCTGCATGTCTGAATCGCTCGCATCCGGAACGCCCATTGCATGCGCCAAAATCCTCGCCGCAAGCGGTCCCGCCAGAGCGGGAAAAAGATCGACCACCTCGCCACGCGGCAGCCGGTCGAGATACGCCGCGGCCAGTTTGGCGTACAACGGCGCCCAGACGGATTCGATCGTCTTGGGCATCAAAGCCGGCATCATCGCCATGCGTTCGGTCCGATGCTCGTCGTGGTCCTTGCGCATCAGCGTACGCGCAAGAAAGGCGCGTTTCATGGGTGTGTTCGGGTCGTTGGAGCTGAACAACGCCGCGTTGTCCTTGACGTATTTGGTGTCGACGGCCTTGGTGAGGAAGGTGCGGCCGACAGACTTGACCCGCAATACAGGCGTTTCGCGTCTCAAGCGCCGGTAGATCGGATAGGGATCACGCGTGAGTTCCGCGATCGTGATAGTCTCGTCCAGGGGAGCCAAGCCCGCGGTCGGCATGGGATGATCTCTGTGAGCTGTGGACGAGTATGTGCCGAAGCGGAGACTAATGGCCGGGGCGAACCCGCGCAACTACGGCGACCTCCGCACCGGGAAGCACGTTGCGAATGCGCCGATGTCCGCCCTGGGTCATTAGGCGACATCGGCCGACCCGAGAAAGCATGACCGTTTCACTCCTGGAAGCGGACATCGCGGCCGGCCGCCGGCACGTCTGCTTTGTGCCACAAGCGGAAATTTGGCGACCTCGAGCGATTGCAATGGTCTATGCTTGCGAGGGGCTGGAGCGTAATCGGTCAGCCACAGGCAAGCTGAAAGGGGCAGTCGAATGTCTCTCTGGTTGGTTCCAATGATATATGCTGCTGCGAGCTTCCTCGTTGGGATCACGCTGCCACGACTCGAACAGGCATACCTTTCATACGATTCCGGCATTTCCGTTGCCTCAGCTCAGGCATTCTTTACGGCTGTCGCTTCCGGCATGATCGGACTCACCGGCGTCGTGTTCACCGTCGGCCTGGTCATGGTGCAGTTCAGTGCTATTGCGTACTCGCCGAGGATCGTTCTTCTTTTGGCGCGCGACCCGAAACTGTTTCATTCGCTGGGTGTGTTCATTGCCACGTTCACTTATTCGCTTTGCGCTCTGCTCCATGTCGATCGCAATGGGTCCGGGGTCGTGCCGCTGATTTCCGGCGTCGCGGTCGCTGGATTGCTTTTGCTCAGCATGCTGCTGTTTTCAGCAATGATGAAGGGCTTGTTGAACCTCCAGATCACTTACGTGCTTCACGCCATAGGCGACAAGGGCCGCGATGTCATCCGCGAGACGTTCAAACGCTTCGATGAAAAGGCAAAAACTCAAACCCAGCGCGTACAGGAGACGTGCAATATTTCCGAACTGGGTCCGGTTGTCCAAACGTTGAAGTATTTCGCCGCGCCGCGCACGATTGCCAAGTTCGATATCGACGACCTGGTTCGCCAGGCACAGCAGGCAGGCGCCGTCATCGTGATGGCATGCGGGGTCGGCGATACTCTTGTCGAAAATACACTGCTCTTGCAGGTTCATGGGGCCAAAACTACGCTGCTCGAAAGCGACCTCGTGCGGGCCATTCACTTCGGGTTCGAACGGACGGCGGAGCAGGACCCGAAATATCCCATTCGGCTGCTGGTTGACGTCGCTGTCAAGGCGCTGTCGCCAGCGATCAATGATCCGACTACGGCAGTACAGGCTATTGACCAGATCGAGGATTTGTTACGCCGGCTGGGAGGGCGCGATCTGGACGCCGGCTATGCCTTCGACGCGGACAGCGATTTGCGTCTCATTTTCCCAATGCCCAGATGGGAGGACTATCTGGTGTTGGCATTCGACGAGATTCGCCACTACGGCGCCGATTCGGTGCAGGTGGTGCGCCGCCTGAGGTCGGCGCTCGTCGGGCTGGCCGATACGGTGGCGGACGACACGCGGATTGGGGCGGTCGAGCGGTATCTCAAGCAACTCGA
>QHOR01000279.1 GCA_003219395.1 Verrucomicrobiota bacterium
AGTAAGGTGGCAGAGATAACGACGGCTGTTTATTCCAATCTCTTATTTCCTGTCTGACTTCTAAAATCTCAACCAGATTTTGCAAATCATCCGATTTAATGGTTACACTGTTTGACCTTTTGCGGTTATTCTACGCTCTTCCGTTCTCTGATTTCTGACATATGTCGCCTCTGGTCTCCATTCTAATACCGGCGTACAACTCTCAGTCATGGATCGCCGAAACGATTCGCTCGGCGCTCGGCCAAACATGGCCCAATAAGGAGGTCATTGTCGTTGATGATGGATCTACTGATCACACGTTGCGAATAGCCCAGCAATTTGAGACGAAACGAGTCCGCGTTGTTACGCAGTCAAACCAAGGAGCTGCTGCTGCTCGAAACACGGCATTTTCATTAAGTAGCGGCGATTATATTCAATGGCTCGACGCAGACGATCTGCTTTCTCCACACAAGATTACTTACCAAATGGAGCAAGCCGCACGGGCGAAGGACCTACGGATACTTTTTTCTTCGCCATGGGGTTCGTTCCGATATCGGCCAAGGAAAGCAAAATTTACTCCCAGTTCGCTCTGGTTCGACCTTGCCCCGACTGAATGGTTGATAAGGAAGTGGGAAGGACACTGGCACGTGCAAACCGCCACTTGGCTCGTCAGCCGAGAGTTGAGTGAGGCGGCCGGGCCATGGGACCGCCGACTCTTAGTAGACGACGACGGCGAATATTTCGCTCGCGTAATCAATCTCAGTAGTGGCATTCGATTCATTCCACAGAGCAGGGTCTATTACCGCATCACGCCGAGTAGTCGTCTCAGCCATATCGGCCGATCGGACAAGAAAATGGAAGCGCAACTCCTTGCCATGAAGCTGCAGATTGGATACCTCCGTGCCCGGGAGGACAGTGACCGTGTTCGCGCAGCGTGCGTGACCTGCTTGCAGGATTGGTTGCCGAATTTCTATCCGAACCGTCCTGACCTGGTGCAGGAAGCACAACAACTTGCCGCGAGTCTGGGAGGCCAGCTTTCTCTTCCAAAGGCATCATGGAAGTTTGCCTGGATTGAAAAGCTTTTTGGCTTCGGCGCTGCAAAGCATACCCAATTGTACTACAATCAGATCAAATGTTCCGCGCTAAGAGCCTGGGACAAGATGATGCATTCTCTTCAGGGTGACCCGAGCTTGCTCAGCTAAGAACCGGCCCGGTCCTTTCCTGGGTAAGAAGCCTTCGGGTAGGCATTGATCAATATCAACCGTGCTATTTAGCAGCGTGAGTCCAGCTCGCGTCGATGTTCCAGAAGTCGAAATGATTACTAACAACAGTTCAAGCGGGGCTCAAGATAACGCTATTTTAGTCGACAACGCCCGAGGAGAAATGGACGCCCAAGGTAGTGCTAGCAAAGGACGCGATCCCAATGAGAAACACCTCAATACTGATCACCTCCTGGGTGATCTCAAGGGCCGAACGATCTCCGGGACCTTTATTACCATCGTGGCACAGGCAATCAAGTTCCTGCTAAACCTCGCGTTTATTATGGCGCTTGCGCGCCTGCTCACACCAAAGGATTTCGGCCTGTATGCCATGGTAACGACCATGATGGGTTTTCTCTGGATTTTTCAGGATATCGGGCTCTCTACGGCCACGGTGCAGCGGCAGGAGATTAACCACGCGCAGGTATCCAATCTATTCTGGGTTAACGTTGGTGTAGGTGGTCTTGTTACAGTGGTCGTTGCTGCCTTAGCACCGGCAATCGCATGGTTTTATCGCGAACCACGGCTTGTAGGGATCACGCTCGCGCTTTCAATTACCTTTCTTCTTACCACGTCGGCGGTTCAACACATCGCGCTGTTAAACCGGCAGATGCGTTTCGGCGCTATCGCGACTATCGAGGTTACTTGTGTGCTCAGCGGTTACATGACTGGCATCGGTATGGCGCTATGCGGATATGGCTACTGGGCGCTGGTCGGTGCCAACCTGATGCAAGTCGTCATTAGGCTTGTGCTGTCCTGGTTAATTTCGGGTTGGCAGCCTCGATTATTCTCGCGGAATGCTCAAACTCGACACCTGCTGAGTTTTGGAGCAAACATCACGATTGGGAACCTGATAAACACGCTAGCTCGAGGTTTAGATAATGTTTTGATCGGCCGCTTATTCGGTCCGGTGGCGGTTGGCCTGTATTCGAGAGCTTCCCTCCTTCTCATGCGACCTCTGGAACAATTCACCATGCCAATCAATGCCGTGCTGATTCCGGCGCTGTCGCGGGTCCAAACCGAACCGGAACGATACCGTCGCACATTTCTTCGCGTGTATGAGGCAATGGCATTGGTAACCTTCCTTTTCACTGGTCTTTTTCTAGCTCTTGCTCGTCCTCTGACTCTTGTGGTCCTCGGGACGAAATTCGAACAGGCAGTGCCTATTTTCGCTGGCTTTACCATTGCGGCCCTTTGGGTTCCTCTAACGGGAGCCTCAACCTGGCTATTCCAAACTCAGGGGCGAGGCAAAGATTGGCTGTTCGCCAGCTTGGTCTGTTCCAGTATCACGATCATCTCGTTTCTTGTCGGTCTACCGTTTGGCCCTGTCGGGCTCGCGATCTCTTTTTCGACGGCCGGACTTTTATTCGGTACGCCTGCTGTTTACTATTTTGCCGGACGGAATGGCCCCGTAGCGGATTTGTGGTCTGGGATTTTCCGCTACATTCCGCTTTGGATAGTAGTCTGCAGTGTGACATGGCTGGTGCGTCTCCCTCTCGTGAACTCGAGCCCATTCGTACAAGTGCTCGTCAGCGCTCCCGTTGGGCTTTTTGCTGGAGCGATCTTAATTTTCGTTGTACCTGCGATGCGTCGAGTGGCATTTTCGCTCCTTGATATTCTCCTGGAATTGAAATCCCGAACCAGTTTTTTTAATGCCAGATAGTGTTAGTGCGTCTGTTCCATTGGCACAGCCCACACCGCGTCGAGCGATATGGGGATTGGTTGATCGCAGGGAGCGATGGTCGCTTTCCTGGCGTGGCCGGCTGATTGTCATTTCCGTTCTTTTGCTCGTCAGCGTCCTTGTTCTGAAGGGCGTTTACCCATTTCTTGCGATAACCCAGCGCGTCAATGCGAATACCCTTGTGGTCGAAGGCTGGATAAACGAGTATGCCATTCGGGCGGCAGTAAAGGAATTCCAGGATAACCGCTATCAACGCGTTTTTACGACGGGGGGGCCAGTGGAAGGCACGGGAGGATACACCAACGATTTCATGACCTCGGCCAGTGTTGGGGCGGATCTTTTGAAAAAAGCCGGCGTGCCGGAGCAATCGTTGCAGATGGTGCCATCTCGTGTGATGGACCGCGACAGAACGTACGGTTCGGCGGTTGCGCTGCGGAATTGGTTTCGCCGCCATAACATGGTCTTGTCTGGCATCAATGTCGTTACCGAAGATGTACACGCGCGCCGCACCCGCCTCCTCTTCCAAAAAGCGCTCGGAAAGAAGGTACAGGTCGGGATTATCGCCGTGGCGAACGCGGATTATCCCGCGAACAAATGGTGGCAGTACAGCCAAGGTCTTAAGAATGTAGTTAGTGAGTTCGCGGCTTATTTATACGCCAGGTTTTTGTTCTTTCCGTCAGAACCGACGCATCCAGGTCAGGCGGCTCCGCTCTCGTCAGTGCATGATTGAAAAATGAAAATCGCAGTGATCGGTCTTGGCTACGTGGGACTGCCGCTCTCGCTCCAGTTCGCGCGTTCGTGCGTCGATGTGCTGGGGATCGATGTTGATCCCCAAAAAGTCGAGTTGCTGAAGAACGGGCAGAGCTACATCAAACACATCCTGCCATCGACCATTATTGAGTTGGTCAAATCCGGCAAATTTTCGGCATCAACGGATTTCAGCCTGATCAAAGAGGTAGAGGCAGTGATCGTATGCGTGCCAACGCCTTTAACCAAGAACCGAGAGCCGGATATTTCATTCATTCTTGACACCGCCCGTGCGATCGCGCCGCATTTGGGGAAGGGTACGTTAGTTGTCCTTGAATCGACAACTTATCCTACGACCACGGACGAGGACTTGCGTGCCGTGCTGGAGGAAGGATCCGGGATGAAAGCAGGGACAGATTTTCACCTGGCGTTCTCGCCGGAACGAGAAGATCCAGCTAATGAACAGAGTAAAGTGAAGCTGATTCCCAAGGTCGTAGGAGGTTACACTCCTGCGTGCCTCGATCGCGCCACGGCCCTCTACCGGAAGGCGATAGATACGGTTGTGCCGGTTTCATCATGTCGTGTCGCTGAAGCGACAAAGTTGCTGGAGAATATTTTTCGGAGCGTCAACATTGCGCTCGTTAACGAACTAAAGCTGGTATACGCGGCCATGGGAATCGACATTTGGGAGGTCATCGAAGCGGCAAAGACGAAGCCGTTTGGGTTCATGCCATTCTATCCGGGACCTGGGCTTGGAGGCCATTGCATCCCGATTGATCCATTTTATCTCACATGGAAGGCTCGCGAACACGGTCAACATACCCGTTTCATTGAGCTTGCCGGCGAAATCAACACGCGGATGCCCGAGCATGTTGTGCACAGGGTTGCAGATGCACTCAACACGCAACGCAAAGCTATCAACGGTTCCAAGATTCTGATCCTGGGGCTGGCCTATAAGCCAAATGTCGATGATGAGCGCGAGTCGCCCAGTTACGTCTTGATGAAGTTGCTAACGGAAGGAGGAGCGGAAGTGGCGTATTACGACCCGTATGTCCCGGTGATCAAGCCAACCCGCGAGCACCCGCAATTCGCGGGAACAAAATCGGTCGCGTGGAACCGTGCAACGATAGAGAACTTCGACGTTGTTCTTATCGCGACAAACCATTCATCGGTAAACTACGACGAGCTAGGCGAGTGGGCCCGGTGCATAGTCGATACTCGAAACGCGATGGCACGTGTCAACCGCGCTTCAAGTAAGGTCTGGAAGGCGTAGATGGCATCTCCCTGCGAATTCGATCAATCTGTAGGATGATCTGGAAAAACACGAAGCTGTGCAAGCGTTGAAGGAGCTGCTCTTAACGGCGAAGGAGCGCCAACGCTCCAGTGCCGCGGGAAGAATGTGGTTGCTCTTTTCAAAGATTCGCTGACCTGCGCGTGCAAAATAAATTGCCCCGACAAAAAATTGTATTGCAATGCGGATTAATTCCTATATGAACGTGGGCGGCCTATCGCTAGGAACGATGAGCCGCAATTATGAAGGTGTCGGGAACCCTTCTGCTTATTCTTATTTTCAGCGGCTTTTGCGCCCCAGCGTCCGAGGCGACGGTTTACCGTTCGGACGGGACAGCGGCGAGTGTTCTGTCTATTCACAATAACCAAGCCCACAACGGCGACACCATCACAATTCCAAGTGGCACGTTTACGTGGACAACGCGCCTGAACATCACAAAGGCGATTATTTTGCAAGGAGCCGGCGTCGGCGTGACGATTATCAAGGATGGCGTTCAATCCGGCTCACTGATTCAGGTTACTTTGGTGGCTGGACAAGTGTCACGCATAACGAACATCGAATTTCAGAACGGTGGACGAACAAATTACAACAATGTTCCCGGCATAATTCACATTGACGGCTCTAACACGAACGGGGCGCAATTCCGCTTCGACCATAACAAGTGGTATCTAATGAATGGCGGCATTGTTCCGAACACCGTTTTCGGCGTTGCCGACCATAACGCGTTCACCACTGACGGACGCGGCTCTTTCACAATTTACTCATCTGACTGGAACGACATTGCCAACGGGTATGACGCTTCGTGGTCTGCCCCTGTCGATTTTGGTTCGTCAAAGTTCTTCTTTATCGAGGACAACACCTTCACGAACATCAACACGACCTACATGGGATGGGTCAGTGACGCTTATGCGGGAGCGCGATTCGTGGTGCGGTATAACACCATGCTTGGCATGGCAATTGGTGACCACGGCACTGACAGCGTGGGGCGGGAACGCGGCAGTCGCGCATTCGAGGTCTATAACAACACGATGAACGGCAACAACGTAAACGCGTTCATCGGAGGTTCGCGCTCTAGCACCGTTCTAATCC
>QHOR01000264.1 GCA_003219395.1 Verrucomicrobiota bacterium
CGAGCAGCTCGGGGATCGCGTCCTTGCCACGGTGCTCTTCAGTGACATCGTGGGCTCGACCCAAATCCTTGAACGACTCGGTGATCATGCGTGGACAAACGTCCTGCGCGAGCACAACCAGAGGATCCGAGCGGTGATCGACCGGTTCCGCGGCCGAGAGATGGGAGCTACCGGCGACGGCTTTCTCGCGCTCTTCGATGGCGCCGCGAGGGCGGTCCGGGCCGGAGCGCTAATGGATGCGGCAGTCGCGGAACTCGGGATTCGCGTCCGAGTTGGCCTGCACACGACCGAGGTCGAAATCGCCGGCGGCCAGCCGCGAGGGCTTGGTGTCCATACAGCGGCTCGGATTGCTGCTCTCGCCGGCTCGGGCGAGGTCCTGGTGTCGACCACGACGCGCGACCTTGTCGATGGCTCCGGCTTCTCATTCGGGTCCCGCGGAGAGTACGAGCTTAAGGGCCTCAGTGGTGCCCGTACTGTGTACGCTCTCCGGCAATGATCCGAGCAATATATCCGTGATGCTCCGGCGCAGCGCCGAAAACCAGGAGCTTCTCAATGACAAAAACTCGATGTCGAACTTGTGCTATTCAGGGGCAAGCTGCCCGCCGCGCCTGGATACTTCTATCTCAAACGAGGGAAGGAAGATTACCTCGTTATTGAGACTGGAAAACCCAGCCAATGTGCGATGATCGAGCTCCAGCAATTGCCGATATCCTCGGCTGGATATATCAAGTGGGACGCAGCGATTAGCTGACAAAAGGAGAGAACAATGAAAATACTGATGGTACTAACTTCCCACGATCAACTGGGTAACACAGGTCGCAAGACTGGCTTCTGGCTGGAAGAATTTGCCGCGCCCTACTTTGTCTTTAGAGACGCCGGGGTTCAACTGACGCTCGCTTCTCCGAAAGGTGGTCAGCCGCCGATCGATCCCAAGAGCGACTTGCCCGAAAATCAGACCGACGCAATGACGCGGTTTAAAAAAGATCCGGCAGCGCAGCAGGCATTATCGCAGACAATCAAGCTGGCCGATGCGAAATCGGAGAATTATGACACGATCTTCTATGTCGGCGGGCACGGTCCGATGTGGGATTTGGCTGATAATCCTGTCTCGATTGCATTGATCGAGTCTTTCTACAACTCCGGCAAGCCAGTTGCCGCAGTTTGTCATTCACCCGGCGTGTTCCGCAAAGTCACCTACAAAGGTGAGCCACTCGTGAAAGGCAAGCACGTCACCGGCTTCACTAACGGGGAAGAAGAAGATGTGCAGCTGACTCATGTCGTTCCATTCCTCGTCGAAGATGAACTGCTAAAGCTCGGTGCCATCTTTGAGAAGAAGGCGAACTGGCAGCCCTTTGCTATCGTCGATGGCCGGCTCGTTACCGGGCGGCGGCTCAGGCGCTTCTGAAGCTCATGGCCGGTTCGAAATCGGAGTCGTCCAACGATAGCGTGCGAGTCGCGCACAGGAGTTATGAGATGCCCCCGCGGAAGGGAATCAACGTCGCACATTTTCTCACCGTCGCCGATATCGACCGATCAGCTCGCTTCTATGAAACCGTCTTCGGAGGTCGCATTCTCAGCAGGGGCGACAACTCGGGCGCACCTGCGTACATTCAGATCGCAAATACGTGGCTCATAGTTAACGTCGGCGGCGGGCCGACGCCAGACAAGCCCACTGTAACGCTCTCCGTCCCTGACCCGAATCACATCAGCAGCTTTATGAATATCCGCGTCGCGGATATTCAAGCCTGCTACGAATCGTGGAAAAGCCGAGGAGCCGAGTTCATCACGGAGCCGATTCCCAAATACGGCGAGACGCGCTGCTATATCCGCGATCCTGATGGTTACATTATCGAGGTCGGCCAAAGCACGGAGCTCACCTACGGTTAGTAGCTAACGAGTAGTTAGCGCGAACAACTTGAGACGAGATAGACGATGTCACACCATTACTCGGGTCCTAACATCGGATTCCCGCGCGGGGACGCCCGACTCGATTTGACCGATCTCTATGCATTTCCGAAGCCACGAGAGCCGAACAAGTCGAACGCCGGGATTTTCTTACTGAAACCATTTACGGAATACACCGCTGACGACTTTTGCGTGCTTGTTTCGATCAACCTCGCAGGGTTCATTAACGTCACGCAACTTGCGATTAAACAAATGCAGGCGCAAAGGGACCGGCGGCAGCATTGTGAGCATCAGCGCCGCCCTCGTAGATAACCCAATTGCTGGCGAACCCGCTTCCCTTTCTATGATCACTAAAGGTGGTCTGAACGCCGCCACGCGAAGCCTGGCAATGGAGTACGCGAAAGAGCAAATTCGGTTCAACGCCGTAGCTCCCGGCATCGTCGCCACGTCTCTCCATACCGACAATTCGAAAGAGTACCTGGAATCACGTTCGCCGATGGCCACAGTCTCCACCGTTGAGGACATTGCCAGCGCGGTGGTTTATCTGACTGAGGCGCGTCAAATCACAGGCGAGGTGCTGCACGTGGACGGCGGCGCTCATATTGGCAAATGGTAGCACATACCTGGCGAATAGGATCAGATCTGATTGGAAGGAAATATATGTCGAGCGACAAAACAGAAATCATCAATGCAAGACACCTTACCACATCAAATCCTCTTGATTTTGTCCCAGACGAAATGCCATTCGATATGCCTTATGGGCGCTCGATATCATTTGATCGAGCCAAGGCAGTTATTCCTGCCGCTGCGTCAGAGGCGAAGCATCGGAATTGGAAGATGAACATCACGGTAACCGATTCCGGGGTCAACTTAGTTGCCTTTCAACGAATGGATGGCGCGATGCTTGCCTCAATTCAGATAGCAGAACACAAGGACGAGATCGTCAGCCAGGCAGGCGCAGAGATAATTAACCAAGTCCCGGCAACTAACAAGTAATCCGCATCTCGAGAAAGCTGTTAGAGTAATCAACCAGTTACGGGACTAACGAATACAAAGGACAATCCAATGACAAAAGTGAACCTATCGAAACCTGTACAGATTCGCCTGACCCAGCGGTCGCTTGCTTATTGGCGTGTCACGTTCGACAACCCGCCGATCAACGTTATTGGCCCGGAGATGGTCCGGGAGTTCCAGGAAGTCATTAACGCTCTCGAGGCCGACGAGCAGGTCAGGGTCGTGGTCTTTGACAGCGCGGTCGACGGCTACTTTCTGAATCACTCCGATTTCATCGCCAAGCTGGAGGATCTGACTTCAATGCCGGCCGGTCCGACAGGCTTGCCGCCCTGGCCGGACTTTCTTGTGCGTCTGACCCGCGCGCCAGTCGTTTCCATCGCTCTGATCCGCGGCCGCGCGACCGGTAACGGCAGCGAGATCACGCTCGCCTGCGACATGAGTTTCGCCAGCCGCGAAAAGGCTATTCTCTCGCAATGGGAGGTGGGCGTGGGGATGGTCCCCGGCGGCGGCCCCATGGCCCGACTACCTCAACTCATCGGTCGAAACCGCGCTCTTGAAGTGCTCTTGGGCTCGGAAGACATTCGGGCAGACCAGGCCGAGGCCTACGGTTACGTTAATCGCGCTCGCAACGCGGATCGCCGGGTTTGATAAATGGGCGATCGCCACTACCAAGCGGCTGGTCAACACAAGCCTGCCACCCGATATCGAACTCGGCGCCGGGTGGGATGCGGGCATCGCTTCGCTCGGGCGACCCGCCGCTCAGGATGGAATCAAAGAGCTGATGGCTCGCGGCTTTCATAAGCCAGGGGATGTCGAAAATCGCCTCGGGTACTACGTGGGCCAAATCGCGCGGTAGGCATACAACCAAATGATACCCGGGAGATTTTCGCGATTATCCGAAGGTCGCTGACACCGCTTCGGAGTTTCTCCAACACGTCTTCAAAACGACAGAAATCATCGCCTTCTGGTATGTGGCGTGGCAACACTTCCACTCGGCGCCCCAGTCGAACTGGAAGTGATCTTTGAGCGCAGCGCGTTGATGGCGGAAGTAACCAATCATGAGGCACAGATGACAACCATCACGGAATCCACCAACCGCAGCCGTGGTGATTGCGGTCCGCTCCTGAGAAAAACCTCTCTGTGCGCTGAGAAGCGGCTACAACACTATTAAGCGAGAATACTTTTATCTCGAAAGAGGGAGCAGAAATCACCTCGCGAGTGGCAAGGGAAAATCCTACGCACGCGCAATAGATGCCGTTTGCAGGTGAGTGATGGTGTTACCCATGAATATGATTGGTTCACCAGTGGTTCCAGAAGCGCCTCGGGTGTACGTTCACCTTCAGCACCAGATACACAAAGCCCTGCGCAAGGAACATCCCGAGTGGATTCAGCCTGATGGGGAATGTCCTACGTGCGAGGCTTACGAATCGCGCCTTGCAGAACTGCTTGGTCTTTCGTCACCGACGGAGCACAGGCCTGCTGCCTGACCAATGAGAATCAGCTAGGTACGCGGGGCGAGTACGCCCTCCCAATCCAAACGAAGCAAGGACAATCAAAACTGCGAAGGCGCGTTATAGCCAGGCAATTTCCCAATAACAAAACAGAAGAAACATATGATAGATGGAAAACGAAATGGAAAAGTTGCTTTCATTACGGGAGCGAATCGCGGTCTCGGCTTGGAGACCGCGCGCGAGCTCGGCAAGCAAGGCATCGTTGTGATTCTCGGGGCACGTGATCCCGAAAAAGGCGAAGCCGCAGCTGCGAAACTCCGTGACGAAGGCGTTACGGCTGAAGGTCTGGGGTTCGATGTGACCAAATCACAGGATCACCAGAAGGCCTACGAATACTTCGCAAAAAACTACGACCGGCTGGACATTCTGGTAAACAACGCAGGCGTTTTAAAAGAAAGCCAGGCTGGCTCAGGTCCAAACCAGACCAGTGCCGTACCATTGGAAATCCTGCGTGAAACATTTGAAACGAATTTTTTTGCGCCTGTTGCGCTTACGCAAAAACTATTACCAGTGATACGGAAGGCGCCGGCAGGCCGAATTGTGAATGTTTCCAGTATCCTGGGTTCTCTTACGCTCCATTCCAATCCCAATTCACCGATTTACGCGTTCAAGACTTTCGCTTATGACGCGTCGAAAGCTGCCCTCAATGCATTCACTATCCATCTCGCCCATGAGCTGCGGGACAGTAAGATTAAGGTGAACTCGGCGCATCCCGGTTGGGTCAAGACGGAGATGGGCGGGCCTAATGCGCCCATGGAACCTAGCGAGGGCGGGAAGACAAGTGCGCAACTCGCCACCGTCGCCGATGATGGTCCAAATGGTGGGTTCCTCCATCTGGGCCAGCCGCTGCCCTGGTAAAAACTACAAATGAAAGGAAGTAAAATGAACAACAACAGATTCTCAGGCAAAGTTGCACTCGTAACTGGAGGAACGTCCGGTATTGGCAAGGCTACGGCGATCGAATTCGCCCGCGCCGGCGCGAAGGTCGTCCTCACCGGCCGGCGCGAGAAGGAAGGGGCGCAGGTTGTCGCTGAAATCAAGAAACTCGGCGCTGATGCGGAGTTCGTCCGCACGGATGTCGCGAAGGATGCAGACGTGAGGGCGATGGTCGATTTCACGGTAGAGAAATTCGGTCGTCTCGACCTTGCGTTTAATAATGCCGGCGTCGAATGGAAAGGTCCGCTTGATCAGGCTACGGAAGCTGAGTATCGGCGAGTTTTCGATACTAATGTTTGGGGGGTGTTGATTCGATGCGTCAGGAAATTCCTGCCATGCTCAAGAACGGAAGCGGCGCTATCGTCAACAATTCCAGTGTGGCCGGCCATGTTGGTATGGGAGCAGTCAGCATTTACATTGCTTCCAAGCACGCTGTGGAAGGCCTGACCAAATCTGTCGCGCTCGAATTCGCCCGACAGAACATTCGCGTCAACGCTGTGGCGCCGGGAGTAATCGCCACCGACATGTTCCAGCGTTTTGCTGGAGGTGAAATGGGTGATCAGATTACGTCGATGATTCCCGTCGGGCGGAAAGGCGTGGCTGCCGAGATCGCTTCAGCGGTTCTCTATCTCTGCTCCGACGAGGCAAAATTCACCATCGGTACCTCGCTGATCATTGATGGAGGCTGGGTAGCACAATAAGCTGAATGACGCTCGCATTAACACCGGCTTTTAAGCCGCTGTTTCATGAGCTAGCTGAGGCAAGTCCTAAACGGCTTGTTCCGTTTCGCGGTACCACCGGCCTGAAAGCCGGTGGTACTGACATGGCTCATCTGTCACTTGCTTTGCGTTTTTCCCAGGGCGAGTTAATAACAGTGTAGCCGCTGTAGCCACGGCCCTGTGGGTCGTTTCCCCAAGCGTGAGAAGCAGCGACGCGGTACACCGACCACAGGTCCGCACACGGGACGAATTCGTCCTATGGCGAACCGGTGGCAAGAACAACTGTTACTGTGGTCAATCCGAAAACATCATGAAACTTCCCCGCGAAAGCGACACTCTACTCAATGCCTTGCGAAAAGCTGCGAAGCCAGAACCGGTGAATGCGATTGAAAAGCTCATCGAGGACGGGCCCGACCGCGAGCTCTGCCGTATCAACGCCCTGGCCTTTGCTGGCCGGCACGAACTCAATGAAGAGGATGTA
>QHOR01000265.1:0-2331 GCA_003219395.1 Verrucomicrobiota bacterium
CAGCGGCTCCGGGGAAGCATTCCATCCGATACGCTTTTGTTGTTCAGACTCGGGGATTTTTATGAACTCTTTTTCGAAGACGCAAAGGAAGCCTCAGCCTTGCTGAACGTTGCTCTGACCAAACGCAATGGTGTGCCGATGTGCGGGATGCCGTATCACGCTGCGCAAAGTTACATCGCAAAATTGATCAAAGCCGGCAGGCGCGTGGCAATCTGCGATCAGACCAGCGAGCCTCAGCCGGGAAAAATTGTTTCTCGCGACATTACCCAAATCATTAGCGCGGGCACGGTTAGTGATTTTGATCTACTCGAATCCAAACGCGCCAATTACCTGGGGTCGGTTTACGCTGACGGCGGCAAATTTGGTTTTGCCTACGCAGACCTGACCACAGGCGAGTTTCGACTTACCGAGCTGCAGGATCGACAATCCCTCCTCGACCAACTCGCGCGCGTTTCGCCATCTGAACTGCTCATCAGCTCCGAACAGAAAGATCAGCTTGGCCGCCTCGGTTTTGCGCTTGAGTACGACAGCTACGCGTTTCTGCAGGAGCAGGCGATCTTCACCTTGTGCGAGCATTTCAAAACGAAATCGCTCGATGGATTTGGCTGCGGCAAGATGCCGCGGGCTCTCGCCGCCGCGGGTGCAATCGTCCATTATTTGAAGCATCAGCTTCGGCGCAATATCGATCATCTCACCTCGTTGCGCTGCGATGCCCCGGCTGACTACGTGATGCTTGACGTGGCGACGCAAACGAATCTTGAGCTGGTTGAATCACGGGGCACGCATAACACCAGTTTGCTCGGGGTTCTTGATCGCACCATTACTCCGATGGGCGGCCGGAGGTTGCGCTCGTGGATTCTGCAGCCGCTGCGCAACCTAGATGAGCTCGAACGACGGCAGCAAATGATCGCGGATTTGTTGCAGGAATCAGATCTGCTTGCGGCAATCCGCACTCAACTAAAATCGATTCGCGACATCGAACGCGCGACATCGCGATTGAGCCAGGCCTCGGGAAACGCACGCGACCTTGTCGCGCTGAAATTTTCGTTGCAAGAGATCCCGAAGCTAAAGACAGAAGTGCAAAGGCTGATTGATCGCACCAATTTTGGTAGGGCGGACTCGCCGAGCCCGCCCAACGTTGCGCGAGAAGATGGCGGCCCGCCCAATGCCACTCAGGGTCGGACCGGTCGGGCCTTACCCATTCAATTGCAAAGGGAGATTCACGAACTGCCGGAGCTGGCTGAGAAGCTCGGAAAAGCAGTCGTCGACGATCCACCGTTGGCGCTTAAGGAGGGCGGAATTTTTCGCGATGGGTACGACGCTGATCTTAATGAACTGCGGCGCGCGTCAAGGGAAGGTAAAAATTGGATCAGCCACTTACAGGAGCGCGAGATTGCGGCAACGGGCATCAAATCGCTCAAGGTCCGTTATAACTCCGTCTTCGGTTATTTCATCGAAGTGACGAAATCGAACCTCCCGGATGTGCCTGAGTACTACACGCGCAAACAGACCACCGTGGGTGGCGAACGCTTTATTACTCCGGAGTTAAAGGAAATTGAGGCGAAAATCCTCGGGGCAGATGAACGCGCACGGCAACTTGAGTATCAGCTTTTCCAAAAACTGCGCGAAGAAACGCTGCGCGAGGTGGAATCGATCCAGCGAACTGCCGCTGCCATTGCAGTGCTTGACGTCATTTGCGCATTTGCCGAGACAGCGCGGTTGTTCCGCTATATCCGGCCGCACCTAAACAACACGATGAGGCTTGTGATCAAAGATGGCCGGCATCCGGTGCTCGACCAGAATCTGGTGGAAGAAAAATTTGTGCCCAACGACACATCACTCGATGGCGAGACCATGCGGCTGGCGATCGTGACCGGCCCAAACATGGCAGGAAAATCGACTTACATTCGGCAGGTAGCATTGATCGTACTGATGGCTCAAATAGGCAGCTTTGTTCCGGCGGAAAGCGCCGAGATCGGACTGGTGGATCGCATTTTCACACGCGTCGGCGCGAATGATGACATCGGCCGCGGTCAGTCAACATTCATGGTAGAAATGAACGAGACCTCGAATATTGTTAACAACGCGACCGAACGCAGCCTAGTGATCCTCGATGAGATCGGCCGCGGCACCTCCACATTCGACGGCCTCTCGATAGCCTGGAGCGTAGCCGAGTTTCTCCATGACAAAATCAAAGCGCGGAGCCTCTTCGCCACGCATTACCATGAGTTGACCAAACTCGCCACAGAACGCAAAGGCGTTTGTAATTTCAATGTGGCCGTCCGCGAATGGAACGATCAAATCATTTTCCTGCGAAAAATCGTGCCCGGA
>QHOR01000265.1:2464-7834 GCA_003219395.1 Verrucomicrobiota bacterium
AGGCGGCCGCAACTCCTGAGAAACCGCAACTGGACCTGCTGTGAGGTCGACGGTTACGCTCTTTCCCCAGGCCGAACGACTGGCGGAAAACCACACCTATCGGAACCTAAAGTGTGCAGGCTGACATTTCTGCTGGTGAAGGGTCCACCGATGCAGAATTGCATGTTGTGATAAACTATCGCCATGGCGGTTAAGACGGAAAAGGAATTGACCGAAACGCAGCGCAATCTTTGGCTTAAGGCGGTGGCTGCTGTTGAGTTGCGTAATCTCGGTTACGCGATTTCGCTTTTGCAGGAAATCCTCAAACAGGAACCGCAATTTCTAATGGGACGCCAACTGCTGCGGCGCGCCGAAGTCACCAAGAACAGGTCAACCAAAAGGAGTTTTTTAAATATCTCGACGGCTCCGATTGCCATCATGAAAGCGCAACGGGAAAGCAAGAAAGACCCGAAACGCGCAATCGAAATGCTGGAAAAGGTGCTGGAGGACGAGCCTTACAAGGCGGCCACAGCAGCGGGCTGGCCAGAGATTGGTGTGTTCGCAATGCGAACGTTGCTCGAAGAAAATGCCCGCGACATTAAAGTATTACACGAACTCGGGCGTTTGTATCACGAACTCGGAGAGAACGATCAGGAGGTCGAAGTCTACAACCAAATCATCGAGATCAATCCACTCGACGCGGAAGCACTGCGCCTGGGTAAGGATGCGGCAGCCCATGCGTCCATGAAAAGTGGCGGATGGACGGAGGCGGAAAGTTACCGTGACTTGATCAAGGACAAAGAGATGGCCATTTCGCTGGAGCAACAAAGCCGGATCCGATTGACCGGTGAATCACTTGACCAGCAAATCACCGAAATTTATGCGCGTCACAAGGCGGAGCCGGCAAACGTCGATCTGCTGCGGCGATTGGGCGTGCTGAACGAGCAAAAGGAGGATTTGGAGGCAGCCATCGGCTGGTACCAATGCGCAACCGATCTGACCAAAAATGCGGACGCCGGGCTAGTCCGAAAAGTTTCCGATTTGAGGATCAAGCTTCTCGAGCGCGACATCGCTGCACACGAGGAATTTCTCTCCACGCACGATACAGCCCATGAGTTACATGCCAAAAAAACCGAAGAGTTAAATGCGGCCAAAGCGAAGCGCGCAGAAATCCTCGTTACGGATGCGCGAGAACGTTTGGCTCGAAATCCCACCGATCTTCAGCTTCGATTCGAGCTCGGCGAGCATCTCCTCGGTGCCAGAAGATTTCGCGAAGCGGTGCCGGAATTGCAGCGGGCACGGCAAAATCCGCACGCGCGCTTGAAAGCGATGAACCTGCTCGGTTGCTGCTATTGCGAGCTTGGGATGCTTGACCTGGCGACGAAGCAACTGGAGGAGGCGGCAAGGGAAATTGTTCCAATGGATGCCATGAAAAAGGAGATCGTTTATAATCTCGGACTTATTTATGAACGGATGGGCGAGAAGGAGAAATCGCTTGTCTGTATGAAGCAGATTTACGAAATCGAACACGGCTACAAGGATGTGGCCCCGCGGGTAGAAGGCTCGTACCAGAAGAACTCCGCTGAAGCCTGACTACTCCCGATTTTCGAGCTCGTGCACATGAAGCAGCTAAAAGCCGAAAATCAAGAATCAGAACTCATTCCGCGTCCAAGCAGGCGTCTGGTTTCGATTATGAATTGCCGGATCTGTCTCGGCAAACTTCAACCGTACAACATTATGAAAACCAAAATCACAACTGTTTCGCAGTTTTGTATGCTCACTCTAACAGTCGCAGCGCTCAGCATGGCTGGAGTCGTGCTGGCGCAAGACACTCCGTCATCCAAAAGTTCCTCGCTTAGCGTGAAGGATAAGACCTTTATGAAGAAAGCCGCGAAGGGCGGCATGATGGAAGTTGGCTGAGCAAAACGGCCAGAGCGAGGATGTGAAGTCATTCGGCAAACGAATGGTGACCGATCACAGCAAGGCCAATGACGAATTGAAGTCCATCGCTTCGAATAAAGGCGTCCAACTACCGAGCAAGGAGCCGACTACCAAGTGGAGCTCTGACAAAGGTTATATGGATGCAATGGTCAAAGACCACGAAAAGGACTTGGCCGAATTCCAAGAGGAGGCAAAAACCGGAAGCGATCCCGACGTGAAAAAGTTTGCGGAAGAGACGGCCAAGGTGGTCCAGGAACATCTTCAGATGGCCAAGGAGACTCAAAGCAAACTGAAATAAAGAGCTATTCACTGTGCGATGCGGCACGCCTGGAAAGGCGTGCCGCCATTTTATTGATACCGAGCTTTAACGCGGGAGCCGCCTCCGTTTGTTTCGGCATCTTAACGGCTTCTGGCTCGTGCATTCCGAAGAAAGCCGTTACAAGGGCTCGGAGAATTGTGTGGCTGACACGGGGCTGAAGCCCAGCGTTAATGAGAGCTCAGACGAAAGCCTCTTGGCTTTTGCGACGCAAAACTGAATTTTAACCGAGATGCGCAAGACAAAGATCATTTGCACGCTCGGCCCGGCAACCGAAAAGACCGAGATCTTGCGCCAGCTAATTCAAAAAGGAGCTGACGTTTTTCGCTTGAATATGAGCCACGCCAGTCACGCTTGGGTCCGTGACATCGTTCCGCGCATCCGAAAGCTGTCGCAAAAAGCGGGTCGGCCAGTTGCGCTTCTTCTGGACACTCAAGGTCCCGCTATCCGGACGGGCGACTTAAAAGCAAATCTGGATCTGAAACCCGGGGACATTCTGGAGTTCACTGTTCGCGGGACGAAAAGTAAAGAGCGCTATTCGGTCGACGTGAATTACCGCGGCTTCGCCGACGATGTAACAGTTGGCAACACGATTTTGGTCGATAACGGTATGATCAAATTGCTTGTCCTGGATAAGGGAAGAAATCGTGTACGCTGCAGGGTTCTAACCCGCGGGATTCTCGGTTCACGGCGTCATATTAATTTACCCGGCGTGCATGTAAATCTTCCGTCGCTCACCAGGAAGGACCTGGCGGACGTTTCTCTGGGTGCGGAGATAGGCACGGATTTCGTTGGACTGAGCTTCGTGCGACAGAAGAGCGATATCGAACAGCTGCGAAAACTCCTGGCGAGGAAAGACAGCAACGCGCAGATCGTGGCAAAGATCGAGGACCAATTAGCGGTGCGATCAATTGATAAAATGATCGAAAGCGCGGACGTCATCATGGTGGCGCGGGGCGATTTGGGAATCGAATGTCCGATGGAGGAATTGCCAATCATCCAGCGCCGTATTGTTAAAAATTGTCTTCGCCTGGGTAAGCCCGTCGTCATCGCGACTCAATTGTTGGAATCGATGATCACTAATCCTCTGCCTACTCGCGCCGAGATCACCGACGTAGCAAATGCCGTGTTCGAACAGGCCGACGCTCTGATGCTGAGCGGCGAGACTACTATTGGTCGTTATCCGGTTGAATGCATCGAGGTCCTCCGGCGGGTGGCAGTGCGCACCGAGCGGAGCGGCGGAGCGGGGTACGCAGAGAATGCCGTCCTGGAAAATGTTCGCCAGAAAATGGTAGCTTCAGCTGTTACGCTCGCTAACTCGTTGCACGATTCGAAACTAATTGTCTTTACTCTGCAGGGAAGAATGGCGCGATACGCCTCAAATCTGAGGCCGCAGCGCGCACCAATCTTTGCTTTCACTCCAAGCGAGGAAGTTTATCGCCAACTCGCGCTGCACTGGGGAACGTTTCCCGCCCGGGTCGATTTCTCTGGCGGGCCGGACAGGGCTATTAGAGTGGCTGAGAAGTTTTTGCGAAACAACAAATGGGCTACGCGCGGAGACCACCTGGTGATCATCAGTGACGTGCGGATGGGCCGCGCATTGATCGATTCGATCCAACTGCGTGTGCTGAAATAACAAAAAAAGCGCGCGGAGATGGTCCGCGCGCTTTAAAGCGAAGATAGTAAGCCAGCTTAAGCTTCCACTGGCAATTCGACGTCGACCGGACGCTCCTTCTTACTGAGCGCGCGGCGCAACTTCGACAGCGCAATGTTTTGCAACTGACGAATCCGCTCGCGTGTGACGCCGAATTTCTTGCCCACCTCTTCGAGTGTCTTCGGTTTCCCGCCGTCTAGTCCAAAGCGCTGGAAAATGATTTTCTTCTCCCGATCATCGAGCACATCAAGCAGCCCGCCGACTTCGTTGCGGAGATTCTTGTCGCGCAACAGTTCGAACGGCGTTTGCGCGTCCTCATCGCCAACGATCTCGCCAAACTCGGTGGAATCGTCGTCGCTAATCGGCGCATCGAGCGACGCAGGGCGGATCGATACGGTTTTTAATTGGGAAACTTTTCCGCTGGCAATTCCAATTTCATCGCCCAGCTCTTCGTCGGTTGGTTCGCGGCCAAGCTCCTCGCTCATCTGGAGAGAAACCCGGCGCATTTTAGAGATTTTGTCCACCAGATGCACAGGCAAACGGATCGTCTTGCTCTGGTTGGCCAACGCCCGTTTGATGGACTGCTTGATCCACCATGCGGCGTATGTACTAAGTTTCCCGCCCTTCGCGGGGTCGAAACGTTCCACGGCCTTCATCAGGCCAATGTTTCCTTCCGAGATCAGGTCGAGAAGCGGCAGCCCGAGATTGGCGTAATCGTGCGCGATTTTGACGACCAGACGCAAGTTGGACCGAATCATCAGCGCTCGCGCTTCGCGATCACCTTTTTTAATCTTAGCGGCCAGTTCGATCTCCTGCTCCGGAGTCAAAAGCGGGATTTGCCCGATCTCACGCAGGTAAATCTTAATTCCAGTATCGCTATCTTCAGCAGCCATATAACTCTTTTTCATCAATCATTTGGGGGGTTCGATCGACAATGCCCGATAAATCGTATCCGACGGGGGCTTGTCGATCACGCGTTCTAGCATCCTAGGAACTACTTAACAAGGTTAAATATTCTGATAACTGACACTCCTCGGACACCGCTTGTTCAATTTTTTTAAAGGCTCGTACGGACCCGATCTCCTCAAGGCTGTTTAGCACGGTTCCCTACGTATTCTACGAGATCCGTAGGCCTGAATCGCCTCCCACTTTAGAGGGATATTTGGCGCTTTTCTGTGCAACGATTTTTTGCGACTGTGCAACGCGATGTTGGCGAAAATCTACTCCGCAGCCGTTTACGGCGTGGACGCATATGAGGTAGAAATTGAGATCAACGGCGCCGGGGGTGATCCGAACATCGTTATCGTCGGGCTGCCGGACGCGGCTGTCAGGGAAAGCCGCGACCGCGTCACAACGGCGGTGGCCAACAGCGGGTATTATTGGCCGCGCGGTCGCACGACAATTAATCTTGCCCCGGCCGATATCAAAAAAGAGGGACCCAGCTTTGATCTACCCATTGCCCTTGGAATGATTGCCGTCA
>QHOR01000265.1:7973-10373 GCA_003219395.1 Verrucomicrobiota bacterium
TGTCCCGGAAGCAAACGCGCTCGAGGCGGCAATGGTCGATAAGATCGACGTGTACGGCGTGCAAAATTTACGGCAGACATTCACCTTTCTCCGCGGCGAAACTCCGCTTCTTCCGACGCAGGCCGATCTGACCGGATTTTTTTCCGCGCATCAGAGCTACGATGTGGATTTCGGCGAAGTGAAAGGGCAGGCGCACGTCAAGCGCGCCCTCGAAGTCGCGGTGGCGGGCGGCCACAACGCCCTGATGGTCGGTCCGCCCGGTTCTGGCAAATCGATGTTGGCTAAACGCATCCCAACGATCATTCCGCCGCTCTCGCTCGAGGAAGCGATCGAGACCACAAAAATTCACAGCATCGCCGGATTGCTCGACGCCGACAGATCTTTCGTCGCTACGCGACCATTCCGCGATCCGCATCACACCATTAGTGATATTGGCTTGCTCGGCGGTGGAACCTTTCCCAATCCGGGCGAGGTGAGTCTTGCGCATAACGGTGTTCTGTTCTCGATGAGCTGCCCGAATTTAAGAGATCGGCATTGGAGGTAATGCGCCAGCCAATCGAAGACGGAAGAGTTACTGTCTCGCGTGCTGCCGGCAGCGTCACTTTTCCTTCCGAGTTCATGCTGGTCGCGGCGATGAATCCGTGTCCATGCGGCTATTTTGGAGATCTCAAACGTGAATGCCGTTGCGGCCCGACTCAGGTGCAACGTTATCGCCAGCGCATCTCCGGTCCGTTACTGGACCGCATCGATCTGCACATTGAAGTGCCCGCTGTTGAATATCGCGACGTAGCGAGCGAGCGCGATGAAGAGACGTCTACCACGATTCGTGAGCGGGTAATTCGTGCGCGACACCGACAGCAGGAACGATTTCTTGGCGACAGAAAGGTAAATTGCAACGCACGCATGGCTACGCGCCACCTCAAACAACATTGCAAGCTCAGCCAGGATTCGCAGGAGCTGATTCGCGTGGCCATGAGCGAATTAAATCTAAGCGCCCGCGCTTACGATCGTATCCTGAAAGTTTCGCGGACTATCGCCGATCTCGACTGCAAGAATGACATCTCACCCGAACACGTAAGCGAAGCGATCCAATACCGCACGTTTGATCGCACGTTATGGATCTAGCGGTCGGTGAGTCTCCTTTCTCGTGTTTGTCATCCGGTCCGATTCCGGAACAGACTTCATAAGCGTCGGAATAGGAATTTGAATCCAGGTAGCAAGCGCAGTGCATCTCAGCGGAAACGAGAATTTACGAAATATGAGACCGACGTTCTTAACGGCTTGTAGCCATAGGCCCTGCGACCCATTCGATCCCGCACCGCGCAAACCTCGTCGGCAACCGATTACGGATTACAGCTACCAAGCCGTTTCACTGGAAGAATCCAGCGGACGTTACATGCGCTATCCTTCGCCATCGTTTTGGAAGATCGCCGACGGCTATTTGAAAGGCGAGGCTCGGCACGACTTTCAGCGTGAGGGCGTGCTTTTCGCAATGATCACTGTCACTGCAGCTCTTCCCTTGATTAACAATGTGCACGCGCTGATAGAGTTCGTGCGTGCCGTCACCTCTCATTAAGAGGCGTAACCTTGGGCAGATTGCTGCCGTACTGCTGTTGTCGCTTGCGGGCTGTAACTCGCAGAGCGGTTCCATCATCGAGGAAAGCCTTGAGCGGGTTTATCCGATCGAGGCAAATGCGGACATAACCGTTCAAAACGAGGACGGGGCAGTGCTGGTTTACGGCTCGAACACCAACGAACTGCAGATCCACGCAACAAAGAAAGCCTACAGCAGCAGACGGCTAAAAGAGATCGCCATCGATGTTTCCGTGCACGCGACTACCGTTTCAATCGGCACCAAATTTCCGCCTAAACGAAGATGGGCTCTAACTGATCACTCCGGGACCGTTGATTACACCATCGTACTTCCTGCAACGACTAACCTACAGCAATTGCGTCTGGCTGCGGGTGAGATTCTCGTGGACGGAATGCGCGGGCTTCAGCAAAGTTGACCTCGTCCTGCAGCGCGGGAACCTTACCGTGTCACATGACTGGTGGGAGCATGGAACGTTTTCGGTTCATGCAAATATTGCCCAGGGAAATAGTTGGATTTTTCTTCCCAGCGAATCCGCTTTCCACCTTATTGCCGACACCGCCCATGGAAAGATCGGCAATGATTTTGATAACGTCGCGGTCGAGCGACCGACGTCCGCCGCAGCTGCAAAAATTGACATGTTGATCAATGGCGGCGGGCAATCAGCAATCAACATCCGCGCAGCGGACGGCGACATCAAGATCGTTGAGGCAAATCCATAAGGTTCGCTTGCGTCGGACTCCCTATCGAGCATCAAGTATCTAGTATCAGATTTTCATGCCCTCGTTCGACATCGTCTCCGAAGTGGA
>QHOR01000266.1:0-2986 GCA_003219395.1 Verrucomicrobiota bacterium
CTGATAGTCGGGAAACGGGGCCATTTAGAACGTCACCAGGTGCGGGCCTGAGAGGGCTGAATTGTGATGACGAGACTACTAGCCGCCGATCGGGATCCAAATGCACGCCAAAGGGAACGTATCCCGTCCAAGGCTTCCAACGAAGGCTTAACAGCGACTCACGGGCTACATACGTCACGTGGTTCAAGCAGAGCCGGGGCATTGCTCTGCATTATTTCCCAATTGTCCCCGACTATGCGGCTTCCCATGGCTGTGTTCGAATCGAGTTAGAGCGTGTTGCCCGACTCATCCAGGACAACTCGCTAGTAGACCAGACGCAGGTCGTCGTGAGTGGAACATGGACAAAGCCATCAAGGCAATGGTCCTGAGTTTAGCCGAATCAGGACGTTCAACTTTTCGGGGATCTTTACTGCTTCTCTTCGTCTATTTCGAGAGCTACACTTAGGCTGGCGTCTAAAAACAGGACTTTGTCCTTGCGGCCACTCAGGATGCCGACAACCTGGTCGACGTTATTCTTTACCGTGTTGAAGTCAGCTAGTGTAAAGAGAAGTTCGGTCTCATACCACTGCGCGATTTCTGGTTTCTCAAGCTCCTTTTGGAGGTCAAGCAGCCGATTATACGTCTTGGGGTCCATGTGACTGATTTTTTCCAAAAGATGGTAACTTTTGGCTGAATTACCGCTGATGAGGCCAGCGTCATTGTCTTTCATGATCATGCGATTGATTAAGACGGCTTCGGGAGGAATTTGCTTCGCCGGGTCAGCCGCCTTTGCTGAATCACTCTTCTTGGCTTTGTGCTTTAGAACACCACGTTCAATCCATAAGTACACTTTCTGCGAATGCATATTGCCACTGAAACGATCAGCCTGACTCATGATGAAATCCATCACGACCATGTCAGAAAGATCCTTTATCTGCGCGACTTGCTGGACAGCAATCTGATTAAGTGTACCGCTGTCGTCTTTGCAATCCAGCCTGAGCGGACTTGGGTTGGTTACCCTGGCAAACTCAGCCGAAGCTGCGAAAGCAGCGGTGCCCCCCAGGTCGCTCAGGTGCGGGTAGCTTTCTTCTCCGGTGGGATTGGCCTGAAGAACGCCACATAGCTGCTTCCCATCTTCGGTATAGAGAGCCGGATTATTGTGGGCGTCATCGAGCGCTCTTAGCTCAGTCCACTGTTTTCGGTTATTCGATCCGATTGCCTTTGCCTTGCCCAAATCGGCCAGCGGCTTGTGCGCGCCCACGTCCATCGTCCGGACGATGGCAGGCTCAACATGTCCAGTATCAAGAAACCGCGACAAATGATAATAACCCAGTATGGAAGGACTATAAGTGAAATGAGTCGGGATAGTTTGCTTGTATTTCGCAATGATCTTGTCGGCGGTTGAATGGGATTTTGATGTATGGCCTTTGGCATAATCGAGACGGCTCATTCCTGCCGGCAAGTTGACCGCGTGAATGTTAATCCCCGGCGAAGTACTGTAGGTCTTGGGTACAAGAACGACGTCCAATCCTTCTTTTGTCTTTCCGTTATAAAAATCGATCTCAGCCAGTTCTTTTTCCTTCTCTACGTCCTTGTTGCTATAAATCTCAGAGCGTCCCGGAAAAGGCAGTGGGCGAATGGCGGACTCAACCGTGCCATTAGGAGCAACATGGTTGATTGTTTCCTGTCCGCCTGGCGTATTCACGTCAAAAACACTCGCCAAGTTGTCGACCTGTCTCAGCTAACACCTCTCACGTAGCGGGAGTGGGTGTCTCTCCAGTCGGAATCACTGCGCTCGTCGCAGCGTTCTTTGCAGCTTGAGCCGCTTCAATCCCCTTGGCATAAAGGTTTTTTATCGTGCCCTCAAAGTCCAGATCCAGTTGAATATCCTTGGAGTCCACTCTGCTCTTCAGCGATGCCGCCTGCTTAATGAGGCTCGCCTTTAGCTTGTCGTAATTGTCGCCCGAGATTTGGACGACATTTACAAAGTAGTCTTTTATCTTCGCATCCGAGCCTGGTTCGCTATCCTGCATCAAGCCTGCCAACCATTGCAGTCTGTTGTAGATGGTTGGGTCGACGTGATGAGCTTCGTTGAGAATCGGACTGACGGAGATCGAATCCCTTCCCCAGTTCATGCCGTCGTCGTTGTCCTTGTACAGGATTCGCTTCAGTGCTAGCAAAGGACTCGCTGCGTCGGTCTTGTCTTTGTCGCTGACTTTATCGTCCCACTTTACCTTACCGTCGCTGGTCACATAATGCTGCAACACGGCAACGCTGATATTGCCAAGGCGATCGACCTGTCGAAAGATGGAATCCAAAATCACGCCTCGAATCATGTCCTGCGCCAGTGCCAAATCCTGAAGGGACTTTGCGTCGCTCAAGTCTAAAACACTTGCTACCGGCGCTTTTGAGGAGAGGACCTTGTAGAAGCTGTGTCCCCTAATCGCACCGACCGTCCAATAGTCTTCAGGGCTGCTGTTTTCACCTCGCGGATTCTGGGCCAGGGCCCCATACACGAGCTTTCCGCCTGAGAGAACTATTCTTGGATTGGCCGACTTTGCCATGGCTCGCAAATTAGCCCAGGCCTGCGTGCAATCCGGATGGCCAGTCGTTCGGGCTTGCTCCCCGACCTTCTCGAACTCCTGCATATCCATTGTTCGGTAGGTTGTGGGCGGCACTTCTACAAGATGGCCCAGCAATCGAGACACGTAAAAACCAGCGAGACCCGACTGGGCAATAGTACCTACCTTAAACTTGGCAATTTTTTTTGCGGATCTTTTATTGCTGAATTTTTTGGTTACACCTGACCGATATGGACCTTCTGTTTTTTCGAACACTTGTTTGGTTAAGGTCGGAGGAAGCTGATACATTTCTATTCCCGCTGAAGTGTTGTGAAGCTTTGGAACCACTCCGACACACTGAGGTCCGCTCGGCGCGTAGAAGTCAACATTGCCGAGCCGATCGATCTCAGACTTATCATGCGTGGTGAACCAGTCCTTCGAAACCG
>QHOR01000266.1:3052-3534 GCA_003219395.1 Verrucomicrobiota bacterium
GGTAACGCCATTCGGGGTGGGATGTTCCACCAATGGCGGCTCCCCAAAAGGAAGTGAATCGTCCGAGCCAGAATTCATCTTTCAGCCCTCAATTGTGCATCAATGCGTATTAACGAGATAATGATCCAGTATTCACCCAAAAATCACCTCCGAAAAGACAAAAAACTCAGCAACTTTACCGGTGATATCCTTCGGAGAGTGCCTAGGATTGAATAAGAACGATTTGCTCTGCTAAGCGGCAGCGCGCTAAAACTGTAATTATGCCGAAAGAATGGTACATCAGTTTTCACGGCGGCGACGAGAAGGTCGCTTTAAATAACATTCACGTCTATTCCACTGACGGGACGAAATTACGGAAAGCTTTAAACAAAAAGAGTCTGCCCGCAGGCGTTAACCTTCGCGAGCTACGAGGATTCGTGTTTGGGCCGGACGGGAACCTGTACGTCGTCAACGCGTATTTCGAATACAGCGAAGTCCTGAAA
>QHOR01000266.1:3613-7086 GCA_003219395.1 Verrucomicrobiota bacterium
GATCATCCCTTTAACCTGGCGTTCGATTCCAATGGCGATCTCTATGTTTCCAGCCAAAATACGAATCTGGTCGCGAGATATCACGGTCCCTCAAGCAAAATAGGCCAGCCAGGGACGCCTATGCCACTTCCTCAGCACCTTGGGCTCGAGGGAGACGCACCGCCAGGAACCTTCGTTCCATCGGCAAAGCTCGCGCCGAACGGTCTCGTGGATGTAAGGGCAGCGATCTTTGCACCAAACAAGGAATTTTTATATGTCGCCGATCGTGCTGCCGACTGCGTGCGCACTTACGAGGCCCGCACAGGTCGCTATCTGCGAAATCTTGTTTCACGAAGCGATCGGCTCGATAAACCAATCCATCTTCTGCATAGCCCTGACGGGCGTTATCTTTTTATCGGAAGCGGCGGCAACGATTCAATTTTACGACATGATCTTAGCCAAAACGTCACGACTGTTTTTATCGCGTCAAAATCCGGTGGTCTTAATGGCCCCGCCGGAATGGCATTCGGTGACGACAGTTTCCTGTATCTTGCCAGCCGCAATTCAAAGGAGATCCTTTGTTACAATGCCAACGATGGCCGACCATCCACCAGGCCGTTTATCAAGGACTTGGCGGACAATCCCGAGTTTTTGGTGCTGGTAGGGTAAATCCTTTCCGTCGCTCGACGGATCTTTAGACAATTGACGGTTCAACGGAACTTTGGTTTAACACATAGTCATATGAAGAACTACCTCACAGTAACCTCTCTTGTTACTTCAGTGCTTCTAGCCGGTTGCGCCTCGATAAACACTGCGCACACGCCGCCGGACGGCAGCGCCGAGAAAAATGCAATCCTGCAGGCAACTCAACGCGCGCTGGCTCGTCAGGGGCGAAAAGCTTTGGTGTTGGTTGTGCCTTACCTAAAGGTCCATGACGGATGGGCGTGGATACAGGTCAATCCTCAATCGGCGGGTGGGAAACAACACTACGAATCGCAGTCTGGACTTCTCCAAGAGAAGGCGACGAACAACTGGACGCTATTAGAATGGATGCCTGCCGAGGAAGGAACCGATTATACGAAGTACTTCAAAAATCTCAAGGCCAACTATCCTTCGGCTCCGGGGGATATCTTCCCGCAGTAACCTAACGACTCAAGAAGCATGGCTCGGCTGGTCACCCGACAAAATCAGGCGGGCGGTAAGTTTTCGCGCCATTGATTGAGCTTCAGTGTTGGATCAATTAGATCCTTGCGCCGCATAAAAGGCACACCGTTTTTCATGGCTGAGCCAGAGTCACTGGCCACAGTAAGAGGACCCGACACGCTCTTGTCGTAAAGTTCGAAGTGCAACATATCGCTAGGCACTTGAATCCCGACTAGATGGCCAACACTGGCGATTTTCTGTCCCGCCTTGACTCTAGCGCCAGCAATGACCTCCGTCTTGCTTTGGATCTCTCCGTAACGAGCAACAAAAGTTCCATGATCAATTTCCAAGGCAAAAGTTTCACAGTAAAACGGATACGGCCCGCGCGTGACCACGCCGTCGGCAATGGCGTAGATTGGAGTGCCCCTGGGAAAGTAGAGATCACAGCCGGCATGCAAACGAGCACCACCCGCCCGGGGGGATGCAAATGCCCGAGGTCGTTCTTCCCAGCTCTTCGCTGGGACAGTGGGAAAAGGGAAAAGCCATTGAGAAATGTCCGAAACGTTTTCCGGCGCAGTTCGCAGGTTCGGCGCGACTCCCAGTAGCGCGGTCCACGTCTGGCTGCCTGGCGGAACAACTCCGTCGACTGCACTGGTAAAACGGCTTTGAAACGCTTCAATCGCCTCCACAGTGTCTGACGTTTCGGGTGTTCGCGAGATCTTTCCGTCCACTCCTTTCGGGTCGATTTCCGGAGCTTCCAAAGTCTCGGCAGCCGTTTTCAAGAGGCGTTGCACGGTCCTTACATCGTCCTGCAGATTGGGCGCGCCTTTTTCCCACCGTCCAACTGAAGCCGAGATTTCGGAACTCATGGTCGACTTGCCAAATCCATGCGCATGCGAAGCGCAAGGCTACTTCTTCATTTCGCAAAAGTCGAGGCTGAGACTCTCCGCAACTAACCTTCTTGAACGACTGGCTCCGGTTCTCCTCCTTTTCGGAAAATCATCCACACTCCGACGAGTACCAGGCATCCGCCAAGGAGTGACCACAGGGAAAATGTCTCGCCACCAACTGCCCAACCTAATGCCACTGCACCGGGTGGCGTGATAAGCGAGATTGCTTGTAGCCGAGCGACAGTCATTCGCGGCATTAACCAGTACAGCAGCAAAAAGGTGAGCGCCGAACCAATTACCGCGAGGTAAAGGAGGCAAAAAATCGAAACCGCACTCCAATGGAACCGCAATGGATTTCCTTCGACCACGACTCCGATCAAAAGCAAGGGCGCTGCGCCGAAAATCATTTGCCACGCAGCAATCATCGCGGGAGCAAGCTGCACCTTGCGCGATTTTAGCAACACGTTCGAAAAAGCAGCGCTCGCCGCTCCGACTATGATACCAAGCCCGCCCCAGAACGCCATCAACCCATTGAAGCCGAGAAGACGCTCGCAAATTATTGCTACGCCGCCAAGCGCTACGAGTGCACCTACAAGTTTGTGCAGTTCCACCGGTTCGTCCGGAAGCATTAGATGCGCTGAGAGCATGCCAAAGATCGGAATAGTCGCCTGCAACACCGCTGCCAGACCGGATGAAACGTGCAGTTCGCCCCAGAAAAGGAGACCGTAGTTTAAGGCAAACATCAAAATGCCAGTAAAAGCCAGGAGCAGGTAATCGAACCCGCGCTGCGGTAACAAGCCCACTCGCCCAGTCGATACGGCAAAAAGGACGATGATCGCGACGAGAAAACGGATGCCCGCATAAGAAATAGGCGGCAGATCGCGCAAACCGATCTTGATGACAAGCCAGGTCGAGCTCCAGACGACGCAAAGCGTAAGCCATGCTACGGGCACACCCCACCCCGTCTTTGATGGCCAATTGAGTCTTGCCGATGCGCTTTTCATCTTCATCTGAGCGTGACCATCGCGCTTTGATTCCGATTCGTAAAGTCAGGCGCAACGCTAGTGAGGATCGACAATTGCCATTCTATCTCCGGCGCGACAACCCCGGCCGTGGATATAGCCCGAAGGTCCCATAGCGCCGCGTATCGAGATCAGCTAGGCTGTGCGGCACAATGAACAAACTCGTTAGTCTATTTCTGTGCCTTTCGCTCAGTCTTTTTGCTGTGGCGCGAGCGATGAAGCCTGCTCAGATGCTGGCTGTAGTCGCAAAAAGCGATCAGAAAGAATCGACTGGGCAAAAAGCCGACGGCAAAACCTTACTCGACGATGCAAGCAAGGCGCTGGCTGCGATGATTAGAGCTGCACGCGCCGACAACGATCTGGATCCAAAGACGCCGAAAAACAAGCCATTCTGGAAATCGACCCAGCTCATCTCCAAAAATTTGAAAATGGCCGGGAC
>QHOR01000266.1:7105-9172 GCA_003219395.1 Verrucomicrobiota bacterium
TGAAGAGCAAATGAAAGTGGATTGGGAGCTGACCGATTCGAAGAACAAAGAGGTAATTGAGAACGGTAAGAAACTCGGCCATGCTATCGCTCTATTACGGACCGATTTTTCGAAAGAGGCTGCGCGAAAGAAGAAAGGCGGCGACCTAACTGCAAAGGAGAAGGCAGAGTTCGACAACATCAAAGCGCAGCAGAACGGGTTGCTGGCGAAGATCGCAAAGTTAGAAGCAAGCGCCAAAAAGGATAAGGCACTGGAGAAAGGTCTGCACGAGATGAAGAAGCAGGCCGAACACATTGTTAAAGAGCCGATTACTGTGGATGCCTATCTTGCTACGCTTTACCTGCTCGACGATCAGATCGGTCTTATTCGCGGTTACCAATATTACGTCGATAAATCCTGGCGCGGCGATTATCTCGTTCTGGTAGATTGGGTTCACAATTATGAGACCGGTTACCATGAATGGGAGAACTCTGTCTCGTACGACTGGGCGCTGGTGGATACCACTGTCCACATCGACCATGGCGACGACGTAACTGTTTCGGAAGCCGTGTCAGAAGAACAGGTCACCTCCGAAGAGTCTTTCGTCGAGAATGAATCCTTCGACATGTCCGAATCAGAGGAACAGGAAGTAGCTGCTGAGGAAGACACAGACGAAGAAGTTGCGTTAAACGACGGCGATAGCATGGAGGATGCCTCAGATGATCAAGGTGAGGATGTGGGTGATGACGACGCCGGTGACGAGAATGTGGGTGATGACGACGCCGGTGACGATGGAAGCGCAGATGACGATGGAGGAGACGATGGCGGTGATGACGGTGGCGGAGACGACGGAGGTGACTAGGAATATTCGTCCGCGCTAAATGCCTTGAGATTTCCTGCTCAGCCACCTAGCGAAAAGCGTCAAAGAATTTGCTTGCCGGTTAACACGCTGCCCATTACACCTGAGCCTGCAACCCGTAACCTAATATGACAACCGTTTTCCAACTCACGCAAAACTTTCTGTTTCACAATAGTTCGTTGCTTGCGCAAATCGATTACAGCTACAGCAGCCAGGGCAATCCTCCCAGCCCACTTTCAGTAGTCGTTGGACTGCTCATCGCACTGCTGCTGATCGTTGCCATGTGGAAAGTATTCACTAAGGCTGGGCAGCCTGGTTGGGCCAGCATCATTCCGATCTATAATCTCTATATTTGGTGCAAGATCGTCGGCCGACCTGGCTGGTGGATTCTTTTGATGCTCATCCCGTTCGTTAATATCATCGTCGGGATTATCCTTTGCATCGATATGGCCAGGAGCTTTGGCAAAGGCGCCGGCTTTGGAATCGGCCTCGCTCTTTTGGGCATCATCTTCTGGCCGATCCTTGGTTTCGGTAGCGCCCAATATCAAGGGCCAACCGCGTCCGCAGAGGTGGCCGTTGTTCCGCCGCCGCAGCCTGCCTAGGCGCTGTGGTGCGTTGGACCTGGCAATTCCAGTTTGTCCGGGAATCGGCTGCTCCCTACGGTAGTGGACATGCCACTGATTTTCGCTTTTCGCGAGTCAAACCAAAGCCGGATTAGACCCATAAATTGGGCATTTCTCGTGAAAGGTCTAAACATTGGGTCGAATTCTCGTTAGGTCTATGAAGTTGCTCACCGTTACAGCTGCCGGAGTGGTCGCAATTCTATTTTCGTTCTGCGTTACCTAATGGCCCAGGAAAGCACAGCCTTCAATCATTCGACGCCCACGCTTTACGACCGCTACATGGGCCCGCTGCTGTTCGAGCCCTATGCGAGACTCATCGCCGAGCGCTCGGCGCTCCTCAAGCCAACCCGTATCCTCGAGACCGCCGCCGGCACCGGCATCCTCACGCGCGCGCTAAATGAGGCGGTACCACAGGCGCGGATCGTCGCGACCGACCTCAATCCGGTGATGATTGACTTCGCAGCACAACGCGTCCGCTCCAAGCAGATCGCCTTTCACCGCGTAGACGCGCAGGACCTGCCGTTCCCCGACGGAAGTTTTGACCTCGTGGTCTGCCAGTTCGGCGTGATGTTCTTCCCCGACAAGGTCCGCGCCAACCGAGAAGCA
>QHOR01000266.1:9196-9678 GCA_003219395.1 Verrucomicrobiota bacterium
GAGGACGCAGTTGTGGCGCTGTTCCCAGAAGACCCGCCTCAGTACATGGAGCGCGGCCCGTTCAGCTATACCGATCCGGCGCTGATCGAGCACGATCTGCTCGCGGCCGGCTTCACGGATATCGAGTGCGAGACGGTCGCATTATCGAGCCGCGTCAACGCCCGCGAAGCCGCCCAGGGGTTGGTGCTTGGTTCGCCATTCCGGTCGGAAATCGAGCGACGCGATCCGTCCGGTCTCGACCGGGCGATGAATGCAGTCACCGAAGCTCTTCGTCCGTGGGACGGCAAGGACTCGCCGATGTCGGCGCACGTCGTGACCGCCAATAAGCTTGGATAGCGATATCGTCGTGGTCGCGCGATAAGATTTAACCAATCGATGGAGCCGACCGCGAGCCGCCTTTCTACCCAGATTTTGATGACCTCAACGTTTCAATCCGCTGCCACGGCGCCCTCTCGCTCTCGATAGCTCATGTTGTTCTCGTT
>QHOR01000267.1:0-224 GCA_003219395.1 Verrucomicrobiota bacterium
CAGTTCGTCGTTTGTTTCGGCAAATGCGTTGACCGCGAATTCCAAATCTTTCCGTGAATGAGCTGCCGACACCTGTGTACGGACTCGCGCCGTGCCGTGCGGAACGACCGGGTAGAAAAAGCCGATGACGTAAACGCCCTTCTCAAGCATTCGCGTAGCAAACTGCTGTGACTTGGCTGCGTCACCGATCATGATAGGGACAATAGGATGAACGCCAGGCTTGA
>QHOR01000267.1:385-5683 GCA_003219395.1 Verrucomicrobiota bacterium
GCCTTGCCCAGTGTGCCAGTAATGATGTCGATCTTGCCCATCACATCGCGATATTCGTGCGTGCCTCGTCCTGTCTTACCGAGAAATCCAGTTGCGTGCGCGTCGTCCATCATCGTGAGCGCATCGTATTTCTCCGCAAGCTCAACAATTGACTTCAAGTCGGCAATGGTTCCGTCCATCGAGAAACAACCATCGGTGGCGATTAGTCGGAAACGGCTGTCCTTTGCCGCGCGGAGTTGTGCCTCGAGATCGGCCATGTCGTTGTGCTTGTAACGAAAGCGTTGCGCTTTGCAGAGCCGAATACCATCGATGATGCTGGCGTGATTCAATTCATCGCTGATCACCGCATCTTTGTCGGTGAGCAGCGTCTCGAACAAGCCGCCGTTTGCATCGAAACAGGATGGATAAAGAATCGTGTCTTCGGTGCCGAGAAATTTGGTAAGCGCGGCTTCGAGTTCCTTATGAATGTCCTGTGTGCCACAAATAAAACGTACACTGGCCATCCCAAACCCATGCGTCTCGAGAGCCTCTTTGGCCGCCGCGATCAGCGCAGGATGATCTGCCAGCCCCAGGTAATTGTTCGCACACATGTTGAGCACGCGTTTGCCGCCCGTGATCGCAATATGCGCGTCCTGCGGACTCGTGATGACACGCTCGGTTTTGAAAAGGCCCTGAGCCTTAATTTCTTCCAGCGTTTGAGCGACCTGATCTTCGAATTGGGAAACCATGAATCGCAAATTACGCGGATTAATAAAATGGCGAAGTACGAATGTTGAAGAACAAGGAAATTGAGTATCGAGTTATCCCCATTATCACCGCCAGCTTTCAGGCACAGTCGCCGACTTCGCAGCAAGAACATGTTAAAATCGGACTTGCGCGACTTGTGAATAACTGTTAATAACTCGCTCGGTGATTCGCCTTGACCTACGCTGAGCGTCGTAATCTTGCCTGGGCCATTCTCGCGGCGTTTATCGCCCTTGTTCTGCTTAGCGGCTGTGGGACAACCCATCATGCTTTGCCGCCTTACGAGCCGCCACTGGCAAAAACGGATTTTCAACATGTGCGTACAACCGCGTACACGCACACCGAGGCAGACCATCGCGGCTACGGGAATCACAACGCTCTCGGCGGAGAATTGCAGGCGGCTGGTCCACCGATCCACCGAGCCGAAGTAACCCGGCGCGCGATTCCCGTTGAGGGAGTGCCGCGCGCTCTGCCTGTGAACGAGACCGGTTCGTTTTCGCCGCAACTCCAGCCATTCTCGGTTGAAGAAAGGCGAACAGTGACGCGCACGAACAAACGCGGGACAACAACAACTCGCACTGTAAAGCGCGCCGTTGTGGTCGCCAAACCGCGCGTTGGCAGCGCTGCAGCTGATTGGTCGCGCTGGCCGGCAGGCACGGCGTTTCGACTGGTCTCCACCGGACAAATTTACCGCGTTGATGATTACGGTTGGGCCCTCGCTGGCCGCAACACGATTGATCTATACATGCCGAATCAACATGAAATGAATTCATGGGGCGCTCGCCAGGAAACCATCCAGATTCTGCAATGGGGCGATCCGCAGGAAAGCTTGCAATTCCTGCGCAGACATCAGGATTACCGGCATATTAAGCGGATGGTGCTTGAACTGGAAGGTCGCCACGAACAAGCGGCTGCGCTGCGATGAGTGAATTTAGGTAGCTCACGCGTCTCCCGTGCAATGCCAGTCCGGCTCGGATTTTCGGCATCGCGCCGAAACAAGCTTTCTTTAAAACCTTAGGATTATCGGCGAACGCTAAAAAGCCTGGCAATGGCCAGACAGCGTCGCCAGCACGCGAGACGCATGCGCTACTCACAATTGTCCGGGAAAGCGCAACGCTAAGGAATTCACCGATCGCCCCAGTTGAGAACGATCTTGCCGGAATTGCCTGATTTCATCAGCTCGATCGCTTCCTTGAACTGCGCGTAGGGGAAGCGGTGTGTAATCACCGGTGAGATATCGAGACCGGATTGAATCATTGCTGTCATCTTGTACCAAGTCTCATACATTTCGCGGCCATAAATTCCTTTAATAGTCAGTTGATTGAAGACCACCAGGTTCCAATCAATCGCGGCGCTACCGGGCATGATGCCTAGCAGCGCGATTTTGCCGCCGTGAAACATGTTCGGCAAAATGTCGGCGAACGCCTTCGGATTTCCGGACATTTCCAGCGCCACATCGAATCCTTCCTTCATCCCGAGCTTTTGCATCGCGTCGGTGAGCTTTCCAGTCCGCACATCCAACGCCAGATCGGCTCCCATTTTTCGGGCGAGATCCAGACGATACGAGTTAATGTCTGTAATCACGACGTGACGGGCGCCGGCTCGTCTGCAGATCGGGATCGCCATGCAACCAATCGGCCCGGCGCCGGTGATCAGCACATCTTCACCGACCAAGTCGAACGACAGTGCGGTATGCACCGCGTTGCCTAACGGATCGAAGCAGGAAAGCACATCGAGGGGGATCGATGGGTCTGCGTGCCAGCAGTTGTCCTGCGGAATCGCTACAAATTCCGCCCATGCGCCGGGGCGATTCACGCCGACGCCTTGTGTATTGGGACAGAGATGACGCCGCCCGACAGTGCCCACAAGTGATGTGTCCCTCGCCTACTACGAGATCGCCTTTCGCGAATCCTTTCACATGGTCGCCTACGTCGTCGATCACGCCGACGAACTCGTGGCCGATTGTCATAGGCACTGGAATTGTTTTTTGTGCCCATGCATCCCAGTTGTAAATGTGAATGTCAGTGCCGCAGATCGACGTCTTCAAAACACGAATACGCACGTCATCGCCGCGCACTTCAGGAATAGGAACTTCCTCGAGCCACAACCCGGGCTCGGCTTTCGCTTTCACCACGGCCTTCATCGTTTTTTGCACGAAAGGAAAGTAGGCAAATTGGTACTGCATGAAACAAAATTCGTGGAACGGCATCGATTGGGCGTGAGCGCAGGACGTAGAGCCAACCGCCGTGGGCCAAGATCGTACAAATCTCCTTCGCCATCGCTCCTATCGCATCCCAGATGGTTTTTTATTGACACATAGGCGGCGTTTCTGAGAAAACGGATCTGAAGAAAGATAGTAACGGCCAGAAATGAGACGCGATGGTGCCACCTGCGTCCCGCGTGTGCGGGGTTCCTCCGAAACCATTTCGCGAGTGGGCGGCGCGGCAGGGAAACTTCAGAACAGGCCAAAAACAATGAAGGAAATCAAATTATGAAAAATCGGAAAATTATTTTTACAGTCCTGTCTGCCCTTGTCTGTTTTGGGCTTTGCCAGCAAACGCAAAGCGCCACAGACACACCAGATCCAGGTTCTGTCCCCCTAAGCAATACGGCCGATGGGCAAAACGCCCTTCTCAGCATAACCACAGGTATATACAACTCAGCATTTGGTTTCGACTCGCTCCTGAGTCTCGCCGATGGACCGTTCAACACGGGCCTCGGCGCCGGGACGCTCCTACTCAACACCGGAAGCACAAATACTGCTGTTGGCGCTGGGGCGCTCTTGAACAACGCAGATGGTTCGTTTAACAACGCAGTCGGCGCCTTCGCGCTCTTTAACAATGTCAGCGGATTCTTCAATAATGCCCATGGCCGCAATGCACTCCTGAACAGTACCGGCGACCAAAACAACGGGATGGGTGACGATGTCATGGAAGCGAACACGACCGGCTCCTTTAACACGGCTATCGGCGATGACGCACTCGACAGCAACGTAGACGGCAATTCTAACGTCGCTATCGGCGACGAGGCCGGCACTGCCGTCGTACACGGCAGTCATATTATTGCAATCGGCGCTGACGTAACCGGTGGTGGAAGTCCTTTTACTGACTTCGACGACACCTGCTTCATCGGCAGCATCCACGATGAGCCGATTAGCGACCCCGGCAGCGCCCAAGCAGTATTGGTCGATCAGTTTAACGTGGTGGGCATCGCTCCTTCGTCCCAACGGTTCAAGCACGATATTCAACCGATGAATAATGCCAGCGAAGCTCTTCTGTCCCTCAAGCCAGTGACGTTCAAATACAATTTCGATAAGAAAGGCATGACACAATATGGTTTAGTCGCCGAGGAGGTGGCCAAGGTGAATCCCGACCTCGTGACGCGCAATAAGGATGGCGAAATCGCGAGCGTGCGCTACGAGCAGGTCAACGCGATGTTGCTTAACGAGTTCCTGAAGGAGCACAAGAAAGTGCAAAGCTTGGAAACGACCGTCGCACAGCAACAGAAGGGAATGGAAATTTTGACAGCCCAGCTCAAAGAGCAGGCTGCGCAAATCCAAAAAGTGAGCGCCCAGCTTGAAGTGAATAAGCCGGCTTCAAAAGTAGTCGCCAATAAACCGTAAGCTCCAAATAGAGTGGCTTCGGTGTCCAGAGCGCCGAGGTGAATTACAAAGGCGTTCGCCGCAGCGGCGAACGCCTTTCCTTTTTGACTTTTTTCCTGGCTGGAAAGGGCCGTTCAGAAATTTCGCAATTGTTATTTTACTAACGTGTAAGGCACAATGCCTTCCTCCGGTGCCGTTCGCCAGAGCGGCCCGATTATACTGCGAGCGTTCCATTTTCTCTTGACACGTCATTCGCATTTCTGGCAAAAAGCTATCGCAAGAAGATGAATAAATGGCCACAAAATGAGACGCGATGGTACCACCTTCGTCCCGCGTGTGCGGGTTCCTCCGAAAGCATTTCGCCCGCCACGGCGGGCAAGCTGGAGTTGGCGGCGCGGCAGGGGACTTCAGGAAAGGCCAAAAAAATGAAAGAAAACTAAATATGAAAAGTGGGAAAATAATATTTACGACGGTCTTGTCTGCGCTTGTCTGCTTTGCGGTTTGCCGACCAGTGCGAAGCGCCACAGACACACCAGATCCAGGTTCAGTCTCCCTGAGCAACACGGCCGATGGGCAACTCGCCCTTGCTGGCCTAACCAGTGGGATTTACAATTCAGCCTTTGGTTTTTACTCACTCCTGAGTAACAGCGACGCCAGCTTCAACACCGCTGTTGGCGCCGGGGCGCTGCTTGTTAACAACGGAAGCCAAAACACGGCAGTTGGCGCAGGGGCGCTGTTAAGCAACACCACCGGCGGCCCTAACACGGCTGTTGGAACGTTTGCCATGTTTTCTAACGTAGATGGCAGCTCTAACGTTGCAGTGGGCGACGAGGCGCTCGAGTTCAACGTCTCGTCCGTCACGAACGTAGCCGTGGGTCAATTCGCGCTGCAGAATAATGACTCGAGCGGAAACGGCACTGCCGACTTCAACACGGCTGTCGGCGGCTTTGCGC
>QHOR01000267.1:5854-11023 GCA_003219395.1 Verrucomicrobiota bacterium
ATTGCTTTATCGCAGGTATCTTCGGTCGGACGATCGATGCGGGCACCGCAGTGATTGTGGGGATTGATGCCAATCAAAAGCTAGGCACGGTCGCCGTCAACGCCAATGGAACCAAAGTGCCCTTCAGCCCCCAAGCCATGCTTGACGAGTCGCTCAAACAACAAAAGAGGATCGCAGGATTAGAAGACACGGTTGAGCGTTTGACGGCAATGGTTAAGGAGCAGGCGGCGCAAATCCAAAAAGTGAGTGCCCAGCTTGAAGCTAACAAACCTGCGGCGCGAGTAGTCGTGAATAAACCGTAGAACTCCGAAACAGCCGGTCTTGCAAGCCGAAGGCAGCGAGAGGGATTTGGAAAGGCGTTCGCCCTGTGGCGAACGCCTTTTCCGTGTCGCTCGAGAATAGAATTAGCTCAGCCGCTGTGAAGCATGGTTCTCACACGACGAAAAAATTCCCAGCGCGGTACCCGTGCAGGTTTCGTTTGACCAGCCCTTAACATTCCACTTTGTTCACCAAATTCGCCAATACCCCGTTTCGTCTGATATGAAAAAGTTTTTTAGCCTTCCGATGTTCATCTCTTTCGCGATGATTTGCTCCTGCCAAAAACAAGATTCCGCCGCCGAACAACAACTTGCTCAACGAAAAGTAGAGTTAGACGCACGCGAGGACGCGTTAAATGAAAGACTCAATGCGTTGGATGAAAAAGTAAACGCGTTGGATCAGAAAGTGAAAGAGTTGTCCGCGAAAGAACGGGTCACTTTGAACTCCGGGGCAACTGCTACCGCGGTGGAGGGTCAGACTCCCGACCCTGCACAGGTGACAGCCGAAAGAGAAAGGATCGTTCAACAGTTTCGCGCCCTGGTTCCCAACCCCTCGAAGGGAGCAGCTGGAGACCCGGCAAAACAGAAGCAACCCGGCGCACGACAGCTTGGGCCGGAAGACTTACAGCGCCAATGGCGGCAGAGTTTGGATAAAGCGAAGATGTCTGGCAAAGCCGTATTTCCTACGGCGGACTCCGGTTCGCCGACTCCATCTCCTGCGGTAGAGGAGACTTCGCCAAGTCCATCGGCTACGCCGGAGTAATTCCGAGGCGCTGATTGCGCGGCCGGCCAAAAGTGGCTGGGGAGTTTGCGCGTGCTCCGGCAAGGTCACGCGTATTGGCGCGTGCCCAAGGAATCGACATTCGCTACAGCAACACTACCAGGGCCGAGGCACACGCTCCAGCCGTCGGGGTTGACTCGTGTTGCGGCGATATGCAGCACGTCTGCGCTTGCGCCTGATTCGTTCCTCCGAGATGATGCAGTTGCATGCCTGCAACGCTGGAGCAAACCGGGACGAACGTTCTTACTTCCCGTTCTGCATTCATTCTTTCATCAGCACAATCGCGCTTTGGACGATGGCTCTGCTGATCATGTTCACGGGTTACGAGATCCTGTTTTGGCTGCTGATCAGCTTGTTCGGAATGATCGGGCTCTTGGAATTTTATCGGATGCTGGATTACAAGGGCCTTCCGAATTTCAAAGTCACCGGAATGATTTGCGGTGCGGTCTTGCTCGCCGGGAGTTTCTATTACTTCTCCAAGATTGGCCCGGCACATTCCTATGACTTCGAAGTCGCGGTCCTGCTTTTTTTCCTGTTGACCGTATTCGGCCGACAGATGTTTGCCCGGCTTCGTCACGATGAGCCGCTGCAAACCATGGCGTATACTTTGTTCGGTCTCCTCTACGTGCTGTGGCTTTTTAATTTCATAACCAAAATCGTCTATCTAACCCCGCGTTCGAGCACAGGCCAATTTCTGTATCTGATCGCGGTGACAAAATTTTCGGACATGGGTGCCTATTTGACTGGCAGCGTGATCGGACGGCACTTGATGGTTCCTCATATTAGCGGCAAGAAAACGTGGGAAGGTTTTTTCGGAGCGATCGTTTTGGCGCTGCTTTGCAGCCTGGCGTTGTTCAAACTGATGCCCGGGCATTTATCGGCACTAAACTGGACACATGCGACGATCCTCGGAGTGCTTCTTGGCTTTGCAGCAGTGGTCGGTGATTTGGCCGAATCAATCATCAAGCGCAGCACAGGTGTAAAGGACTCTGGGAATCTGTTGCCAGGAATCGGCGGTGCCTTGGACCTCCTCGATAGTCTTCTATTTACCGCGCCGCTGTTGTTCTTTTACCTGCGGCTGGTCATTCGGGTGCCCTGACCACCAATGAACACGAATGACGAAGTCATAGAGGTGATTTGTTACGAGGTCGCAACGTTACATCGGATTCACGATTTAACGGTTCAACGATGTAACGAGGCGAAGCCTTGCATTCGTGATTGAGAAATGACCACGGAAACTTCAACCAAGCGTAAGCGTGTCGTCATACTAGGCGCGACCGGATCCATCGGCGAGAGCACGCTGAAAGTAGCACGCGATATTCCGGACCGGATGGAAATTGTCGGGCTAGCCGCCAACAGTAATGCCGAAAAACTCGCGGCTGCTGCGAATGAAACGCGCGCACAATCAGTTTGTCTCGTCGATGAAACCAAGATCGATGCCCTGAAGCGCGCACTTGCGTACCAGCCGCGAATTTTTGCGGGAGAGGAAGGACTACGCGAGATCGCCTGCCTGACGAATGCGGAGATGGTACTGGTCGCAATTGTGGGCACTGCCGGATTACGTCCAGCCCTTGCAGCGATTGAGGCCGGCAAGGATCTAGCGGTGGCGAGCAAGGAAATTCTGGTGATGGCAGGCGAGATCGTAATGCGCGAGGCTTGCGATAATGACGTGCGGGTGTTGCCGGTGGACAGCGAGCACAATGCGATTTTTCAATGCCTCGAAGGTAAAAGCTCTTGGGACGTTCGCCGCATCATCCTGACGGCATCAGGTGGACCATTCCGCGAAATGCCGCGAACCGATTTCGAATCGATTATACCCGAACAGGCGTTAAAGCATCCGACGTGGAATATGGGACCAAAGATTACGATCGACTCAGCGACGCTGTTCAACAAAGGACTGGAGATGATCGAAGCCCATTGGCTCTTTGGGGTGGAGATGAAACGCATCGAAGTGGTGATACACCCGCAGAGCATTGTTCATTCGATGGTCGAGTTCGCCGACGGGTCTACGCTAGCGCAATTGAGCTATTCGAACATGTGTTTCCCAATCCAATACGCCGTGACCTGGCCGGATCGCGTTCCGAACAGTTTGCCACCCCTCGATTTCTCGAAATTGTCCAGGTTGGAATTTTTCACGCCGCGCTATGACGATTTTCCCGCGCTGAACCTGGCGCGTCGGGCCGGCGAAACCGGTGGCACGTTGCCCGCCACCATGAACGCTGCAAATGAAGTAGCAGTCGCTGCTTTTTTGGACGGACAAATGCGTTTTGCGGATATCTGGCACATTGTTGAAGAAGTCATGAACCGGCACACGCCCGTTGCGCACCCCGATCTGGATGCCATATTGCATGCCGATCAGTGGGCGCGTGCCGAGGCAACGAGATGCGCTAAAGCGTTAAAACGTTAAGGAGTTGCAACGCAAGGCGCGATGGCGTGTCAAACCAATCACTGATCACTAGTCATTAATCACATGCTCCTACACATTGCCCGGGTCGTTTTCATCCTGCTGGAAGTCCTGATCCTCTTCAATCTGCTGATCGTGGTGCATGAACTGGGGCACTTTCTGGCCGCGCGCTGGAGAGGACTTTACATTGAAAAATTCGGGGTCTGGTTTGGCAAACCAATCTGGAAGAAAACAATTAACGGCGTGCAATACTCGCTGGGCTCACTGCCATTCGGCGGCTTTGTGGCGCTTCCGCAGCTTGCGCCAATGGACATTATCGAGGGAAAAGCGGATATGGACCGGGCGAGATTGCCGAAAATTTCCGCGCTCGACAAAATCATTGTAGCCATCGCCGGTCCTCTGTTCAGTCTACTGCTGGCGCTATTCTTCGCAGCCATCGTTTGGGCTGTTGGCCATCCCGTGAGCGAGGCGGATTCGACCACGGTGATCGGTTATGTCTTGCCCGATTCGCCGGCACAAAAGGTAGGTTTGCAGCCCGGGGACAAGATTCTCTCGGTGGACGGCAAACCGGTCAGACGATTTATGGGGATGAGTGACAGCGTGAGCTGGGATGTGGTGCGAAGCGAGGGCGATAAAATCGCGGTAAAATTCGAGCGAGACGGAAAGATACAGACGGTTTGGGTGGAACCTTACAAGGCAGAGACCAGTGGGTGGCGCAGAAAAAGTGTGCGCCAGTTGCTTATTTATCCTGCGGAGACGGCGATTATTGACAAAGTAGAATCGAACACACCGGCTGCGGCCGCCGGGTTGCGCTCAGGAGACATCATCCGCGGATTCGATAACACGGTGATCTACAATCCAATCGCATTGCTGGAGTACATCAGCAAACATCCAAACGACGAGCTTGCGCTTCACGTCGAGCGCGGAGGCGAAAAATTTGACGTTCCGGTAAAACCAACGCTTCTGCCTACGAATGGGGAAAAGAAACCGCGAATCGGAATTCAATGGGACACGACCGGAATCGTGTCGATCCAGCATCCCAGCCCGATCGAACAGGTTTACAACAGCGTAACTAGCACGTTAAAGACAATTGGCGCGGTTGCCTCGCCCAAGTCGGACGTAAAATTGCAGCATTTGAGCGGTCCTGTGGGGATCGGTCGCATTTACTACCTCCTTTTCCAAAGCGAGCGCGGCTGGCAGCTGGCGCTGTGGTTTAGCGTGATTTTGAATGTGAACCTGGCGATCTTGAACATGTTGCCGATTCCAGTTCTCGATGGTGGCCACATTGTACTGGCGATTATCGAATCGATCCGTCGGCGTCCCGTGAACATGCGTGTCCTAGAGGTGGTACAGACAAGCTGCGCCGTAGTGATCATCGGTTACATGCTCTACATCACTTTCTTCGACGTGCAGGATTTGCCGTTTGTCCGCAAAAAGCTCGATCAATTCGAAGCGCACTCGACCACCAAAGATACGCAAACGCCGTAATCGGCTTGCGTTGCGCGGTGCCCTGCAAAGCCGTACAATGTTGTCGTAACGACGAAGGCGAGGTCATCGACCTGGCGTGTGTCGTTTTATTGAACGACCTTGGAGCCTACAATGCGTGAGCTGTCATACTGCGAAAATCCGCTTGTTTATCGCCGTCGAAAAACGCGTGAAGTGAAGGT
>QHOR01000194.1:0-11034 GCA_003219395.1 Verrucomicrobiota bacterium
ATGCGCGATGGCAGCGCTCTGGCACGAGATCACCCATTTGACCAAATCGCCGATCGAGATGATCCCAACAACTTTATCGCCATCGAGCACGGGTAGATGCCGGATACGTTTGTCGGTCATGAGGTGCAGACATTTCTCGACGGGTTCACGCGGATGGGTGACCGTCAAATTGGCTGACATGATCTCTGCGACTTTGGTTTCGCGGGAACGCTTGCCTCGCAGCATAACTTTGCGGGTGTAGTCGCGTTCGGAAATCATTCCGATCAAGCGGTCGGCTTCCATCACGAGCAGCGCGCCAACGTTTTTATTATCCATCAATTCGATCGCTTCAAAAACCGTTGCCTCCGGGGAGATCGAAAAAATGTCCCCGCTTTTCTGATTCAGGATCCCATCGATAGTGCCACTAACGTCCATATCTGGAAAGCCCGGCTACTAAAACCGGAAGAATTTTAGAGTAGGCCAATGCCGCCATGCGATGCAAAACAATTCTCATGACCAGGCGTCTATCTCCGCCTTGCATCCAATCAGGACGAGCGCCGCCACCGCCGCGAATAAAACGACGATAATTTCCAACGACGATAATTTCCGCCTGATGCATGAGTAAGCTGCTGTCGGGCTCGTTGGCCCCGGCCAGTTAAAGGTAGGTCAACGAACTGCGGTGCGCTACCGTGGCTACAGGGGCTTGTCTTTGAAGTTTCGCTTTTGCCCGAGCACGATTTGCTTGCAGCTCAGGCAAATGTTTTTCCGACCAGCGACAGAGAGCGTGCAACGGCTCAATCAACGTTCGGCCGAGACGTGTCAACGCGTACTCAACTTTTGGTGGAACGACCGGGTGAACTTTGCGCTGGACCAGACCGTCGCGCTCAAGGCTGCGCAGAGTTTGCGTTAGCATCTTTTGCGAAATGCCGCCGATCTCGCGCTGGAGCGCGGCGTAACGTTTGGTGCCGTGAGCCAACACTTGAATGATGAGCGCCGTCCATTTGTCTGCGATCCGATCGAGCACGAGCCGGGAAGGACACTGCGCATCCATGACCGAGCCGCCGGGAGAAGGCTTTGGCATGACTCTTCTTTAAACGGTCACCAGGTCAGGCGCAAGAAGAGAGTAGCGATCCAAGCAGTCTGTATGGTAGCAAGTGGAGAGTAGTTGACGACAGGTTAGCTTGGTTCGATCTTTTTTCTAGAACTTATGACGAAAGATTTTGCAGTATCAGAAAAAGACGAGCCAACCGCGATGAGCCTGTTGGGTGAGCCCCGGCCGCAAAATGGCTCTGGGTCTACAAGCAAAAACGACGTTTCCACGGATGATTTGTTGCTCGACGAATATTCACGTTCGGTCGTAAGCGCAGTCGCGCGGGTCGCGCCTGCTGTTGTGAACATCGAGATCGAGCAGCGCGTCAAAAACCGGCCGCGGGATGTTGCCGGAAGCGGATCCGGATTTGTGATCACGCCGGACGGCTTCATTTTAACCAACAGCCATGTCATCCATCATTCCACCCGGATCGTGGTGAACGTCCCGGATGGCCGCGATTGTCCTGCGCAGCTCATCGGCGACGATCCTGACACTGACCTCGCTGTGATCCGAATCGATGCACCCCAGCTTGCCCATGTACGTTTGGCCGATTCCGAAAGCTTGCGCGTCGGGCAAGTGGCGATAGCGATCGGCAACCCTCTCGGTTTCCAAGCGAGTGTGACTGCGGGCGTGATCAGCGCGCTCGGCCGCTCGATGTATTCGCAATCCGGTCGTTTGATCGACAATATCATTCAAACCGATGCCGCACTGAACCCCGGCAACTCCGGTGGGCCGCTCGTCAATTCAGCCGGCGAAGTGATCGGCGTAAACACAGCAATGATTCGACCGGCGCAAGGAATCTGCTTTGCGATCGCAAGCAACACCGCCAAACTGGTCGCGGGATGGCTGATTCGCGATGGAAGAATTCGACGCAGCTACATTGGTGTCGCCGGTCAAAATGTGCCGCTGCACCGGCGCGTGATCCGATTTTATAATTTGCCTTTAGAAACTGGGGTACTGGTGGTGTCGGTGGAGAAGGCCAGCCCGGCAAAACGCGCAGGTCTTCGGGAAGGCGACGTGATTGTTGCTTTTAACGAGCGGCCGATCGGCACAATCCACGAACTGCACAAGGTGCTGGTCAGTGAGCAAATCGGCGTTCTCGCGAAATTGCTCGTCATTCGGCACACAGAAAAACTGGAGCTGTCGATCATGCCCGCGGAATCACCGTCGCACGCTTGACTCCGAAAGCTTTCGCGAGTTGACCCAGAAAGCCTTCGGGATTGACCATTGGCTTGCCTTTCGGCTCGCGCTAAAGCACGCTTCTCGCAATCAAATCCTCAGCCATCGGCTGCCGACGCGAGCATCGAGTGAGCGAACACGGAATATTGATAGTAACGTGCGATCCGCTGGCGATTTGGTGGGTTTTTTCGAATACGATGACGAGACCGGATACTTTTACCTCTATGACCAGCCCCGTGGGCCCGGTCACAGGATTGTTGACGCCATTCGCGTGCTGAACACAAGAGCTGACTTCCAGCAACAAGACGTGAAAATCCTTTGGGATCCGAGCGAGAGATACGTCGGATTACTCATTCGTAGTCAATTATGGGCGGCATTCGATACGAAAACCGGAGCAAAGTACGGTGGAGATTATCGTGTGAACACTCGACCAGCGTTGCCAACAGAAGTTATCAGTATTTTTGATAGAAGACCGAGGATAGGATGATGCGGCGCGCTTCGCTGTGAAAATTCTTGTCATTGGCGGCGGCGGCCGCGAACACGCGCTCGCTTGGAAGTTGAAACTATCGCCAGGCGTCGATCGAATGTTTTGTGCGCCAGGCAACGCTGGGACCGCTGAAATCGGTGAGAATGTCGCGATTTCCGTAAACGACCTGGCAGCACTGGTTCGTTTCGCCAGAGAAAATCGTGTCGATCTATCGGTGGTCGGTCCGGATGACCTGCTTGCCGCAGGGATCGTCGATCTTTTCGTCGCGGAAGGATTGCGCGTCTTCGGCCCGACCAAAGCGGCCGCGCGGATTGAGTCTTCCAAGATTTTCGCGAAGGAACTAATGCGCCAACAAGGAATTCCAACCGCACAAGCGGGCGCGTTCGAACGCAGCGATGACGCGCTCCGATTTTGCGATCGGCTACAATTTCCGATTGTTATCAAGGCCGATGGCCTTGCACTCGGCAAAGGCGTCATCATTGCGCCCGATGCCGCATCGGCAAGATCGACAATCGACGAGATGATGAATCAACGCCGCTTCGGCGAGGCGGGTCGACGTGTCGTCGTCGAAGAATTTTTGCGCGGCACGGAATGTTCGCTCCACGCGCTGGTTGATGGGCGAAACTATCGGCTCCTCGAATCCGCGCGTGATCACAAACGCGCGTTTGACGGCGATGTTGGGCCAAACACGGGTGGGATGGGCGCGTTCAGTCCAGCCGACAATTGGAATAGCAAACAGCAATTACAATTCGAAGAAAAGATCATGCGACCTGTGCTGCATGGTTTGCTCGCAGAACGAATCACATTTCGTGGGTTGCTTTATCCGGGATTGATGATCACTGAGGACGGTGCGCGCGTTCTCGAGTTCAATTGCCGTTTCGGCGATCCCGAGACACAAGCGATTTTACCCCGAATGAAATCCGATTTGTTGCCCTTGCTGGAGGCGACGATCGACGAGAGGGTCGGCAATTGTTCAATCGAATGGGACCACCGGCCTGCAGTTTCGGTGGTGCTCGCCTCAGGCGGTTACCCGAACAAATATGAAACGGGAAAAATCATTTCCGGTCTGGACGAAGCGGTAAAACTAGAGGACGTACAAATTTTTCACGCCGGAACCAGCTGGGTGCGAGGCGAACTTGTGACTGCGGGCGGTCGGGTACTGGCAGTCACTGCGCTTGGATCAACCATCGAAGGAGCGCGCGCGCGCGCCTATGACGCTGTCTCGCGGATTCATTTCGAAAACTGCCATTACCGGCGCGATGTTGCTCTTACTGCCGGGACGGATAACATCGGAAAATTACTCTGATGCCCCGATTTTTACTGGCGACCTGGATGATGTCGATGTTGGCAGCGCGCCTTCTTGCCCAATCATCCACGCCAGCCCCGGCCGTGCCTCAGACTGCATCGAAATCGCCCGCACTGCCATCGCCATCGCAGTCCCCGTCGGCCAAACCAACGACCGAACAGCTGGTTAATTCGTTAAGCCCAGCAGACTTACAGGCAGCCATCTCGCTCTTGAAAAGCAACTTCACAAATCCGGATGCGATTACCGATACTGAACTAAACCGCGCGACTATTCAGGGTCTAATGGTTCGGCTGCCACATGGGGTAATGCTTTTGCCGAACCGGGAAAGCGCGTCTATGGAAGCGCCGATCGCATTTTATAGTGAGATTTTGGATGGTCATATCGGTTATGTGCGCCTCGGCTCGCTAAACAGCGCCAATCTTCAAGCGTTGGACAAGAGTCTTAGCTCTTTCGCAACCAAGAAGGTCGACGCGCTGGTTATCGATCTCCGCGCCAGTCAGGCAACGAATGATTTTGCGATGGCGGCGGAATTTGCGAAGCGATTTTGCCCGAAAGGCAAACCACTTTTCACCTTGCGCAAACCAGCCGCGCGGCAGGACCGTGTCTTTAACTCCGACCGCGATCTGGCGTTTCGCGGTCTGATCATGGTGCTCACCGATGGCGACACTGCCGGTGCGGCCGAAGCGCTCGCGGACGCGCTTCATTTTTACGACAAAGCCTTGATCATGGGTCAACCCACAGCCGGTCGCGCAGTGGAATACTCCGATCTGCCATTGCCCAGTGGGAAAATATTGCGCGTTGCCGTGGCGGAAATCGTTTCGGCGGAGGGCCATTCATTATTTCCAGAGGGAATAAAACCGGATGTGCCAGTCGAAATGTCGATGGTCGATAAGCGCCAGATTTTTCAATTGAGCAGCGAAAAAGGGATGGCCCCATTTGTTTATGAAGCGGGACGCCCCCATATGAATGAGGCCGCGCTTCTGGCTGGAACAAATCCTGAGGTCGAGGCGGCGGAAGCCGCGCAGCAACGCCGCGGTCGGTCGCCGGAAAAACCGCCGACGCATGATCCCGTCTTGCAGCGCGCTCTCGACGTGGTCACTTCACTCGAGATTTATCAAAAACGGTAATGTGAGTCCGCTCGAGGAACGGATTGGTTACAAGTTCCGCAATTCGCTTTTCCTGGCGGAGGCGCTCACTCATCCCAGTCTCGGCCACGAAACGCAGCGGCATCATTTTGATAATCAGCGTTTGGAATTTCTCGGTGATGCCGTTCTCCAGCTTGTCATCACCGAACATCTTTTTCAGCATTTTGGCGCTGAGGCCGAAGGCCAGCTGACAAAATTGCGTTCCCGGCTGGTCTCGCGGGAGACATTGAAGACTTACGCCGCCGCCTTGGATTTGGGACGTTATCTTCTGATGGGACGTGGCGAAGAAGCCAGTGGCGGACGGGAGCGAACGTCGACATTGACCGACGCCTTCGAAGCGCTCATTGGCGCCCTTTATCTTGATGGCGGTTTAGATACCGCGCGAAAATTTATTCTCGTGCAAGCGCGCTCCGATCTCGAGCAGATCGCGGAAGAGCCGGTGGATGTCAATCCCAAGGGAGACCTTCAGGAATTGCTGCAAAGTATTTCACCGCGCAGCCCGGTCTATCAGCTGATTACGCAAAGCGGACCGGAGCATGAAAAGACGTTCGTTGTGCAAGCTGTCTGGGAAGGGATCGTTCTGGGACAAGGCAGCGGCCGGAGCAAGAAACAGGCAGAAACCGCGGCCGCACTCGAGGCGATGAAGTTAAAGCGTTGGAAGACGCTCGGGTAGAGAGGGATCGCTAGGCTCTCTGTTTCAATAGCGGCGCCCAGCGGTCCAGCCAACCAAATCAGATCGAGTGATTGAGCGCGTCGAGACGGCTGCCAGAACTCGAGATCCACTGGAAATGCTGCGCAATCGATGTGGTTACAAATTTTTTTGCGCGGCCGACGGCTTTTTCCAATGATAAACCGGATGCAAGACTTGCGGTGATTGCCGCCGAATACGTGCAGCCCGTTCCGTGGGTCGCCACACCGCGGACGAACGGCGCCGAGAATTCGGCGATGTTGTCATCCGCAAATAGCAGATCGACCGCGTCGCCGCCAGCGAGATGGCCGCCCGTAAGTAAGATCGGCACTCGATATTTCCTTTGCAGTTTCTTTCCCGCCTTGCGCATCGCTTCCAGATCGCTAATTGGCTCGCCGATTAATTTTCCAGCTTCATCCAGGTTTGGCGTGATTAACGTCGCCAGCGGAAACAACTCCGATTCGTAAAGGGCGATTCCATCAGGACACAAAAGGAGATCGCCACTAGTTGCGACCATCACCGGATCGACGACGAGCGGAATGCCATTGTCGATCTTACGAACAGAATCGACAATTGCGCGCGCGACGGTTTCGACGATTTCGGCCGAATAGAGCAGGCCTGTCTTGGTGGCCGCAATTGGCAAATTTCTGGCCAGGACAGCGATTTGTTCGTGCACGATCTCGCCACTGACTGGCTCGATCTGCGAAACTTTCCCTGGTGTTTCCGCGACGACACAGGTGACAGCCGTTAAGCCGTAAACGCCGAGCGCCGAAAAAGTTTTAAGGTCGGCCTGAATACCGGCCCCAGCGCTGCTGTCCGAGCCTGCGATGGTTAATGCAATCGGGGCTGTTCGAGTTTCGACGTTGGGCACCGGGCGTTGGACGTTTAACCTCAATGTCGCACGTTAGAGCTCGCCCTGGTGGTCGCGTCCCAGCACCTACGCGCCGTCGTTGCCAATCGCTTCAACTGGGCAACCTTCCATCGCTTCTTTGCAGAGCGCTTCCTCCTCTGGAGTCTCCGGTTGCTTGTAAACATAGGAATGACCGCCGTCGTCATTGCGCTTGAAATTGGCGGGCGCAGTTTCGCGGCATAAATCGCAGTCAATGCATTGGTCATCGACATAGAATTTTCCTTCTACGTTTTCCGCGTATTTGTTCGCTGCGTCGGCCATAATTTATCCAGTAAAAGTGCGGGAAAACCTTAAGGAGAAACGCTCGAGGTGCAATGCAATTTGCCCGTTGACGAGCTTTCGCGCAACCGTCAGACGTCGTTGACGCGTTAAATAATTGAAGCGTTGAACCGTTGAATCGGCTGTGCTGTTGTAGCCACTACCGCTTTAGTCGTTTAACGATGTAACGATTTACTCTTTCCTGATGAAACAGGGCACCGCCAGAACACTGAGAGCTTTTGCGATTGAATTGGGCATCTATGCCCTCTTGGTCACCGGCTATTTTTTTCTGGTGCTCCATTTGCTCGGAGGGTGGCTGTACGGGCTCGAGGTTCACCACCGATACACTTATGCCGGCGTCGCGATTCTGCTCATCATCGGTCAGGCCGTTGTTCTCGAGAGTGTTACCACGTTATTGCTCCGCCTCATCAGAGGTCGCTCCGAATAAGCCATGTTTTTTCCAATTTCCGGGGCCCACATCAGCCCGATCTACCTGGTCATTGTAGGGTTCCTCGTCGGAATCCTTGGCGGGTTCTTTGGAGTGGGCGGGAGCTTCATTGCGGGCCCCGCCCTGCGCCTCGTCGGTTTGGACTGGAATTTCGCGGTCGGTACCGATCTGGCGCACATCGTTGGAAAATCAGTGGTGGCGGCAAAACGTCACCGCGCACTCGGAAATGTCGATCTTCGTCTCGGATTGATCATGGCAATCGGAACAATTTCCGGCGCGGAGGCAGGCGCGCAGTTGATTCAAATGTTAAAGCGCGCGGGCAATGTCAACCTGATCGTGAGCATTGTCGCAATTGTTGTCTATCTGAGCATCTCGGCCTTCATGTTGTGGGAAAGCCAAAAAACGCTGCGGTCGCAAAAACGACGGTCATCCAAAGAAAAAGTAAAAGGTGCAATTGCGAAGCGGGACAAATCGGCCTTCGGGCCCACGACGCGTGCGATCCAGCGGCTGAAGATTTGGCCGATGATTGCTCTTCCCACATCCGGCGTGAAAGCGATTTCGCTCTGGATGATTCTCCTGGTTGCGTTCGTGGGCGGAGTGTTCGGGGGCTTTCTCGGCGGAGGCGCTGGTTACATCCGGATGCCGTCGATGGTTTATGTGCTCGGGATTCCCACTCACCTGGCGGTGGGCACTGATTTGTTTGAGATCATTATCTCGGCCAGTTATGGAACTCTCACCCATGCAATTAAGGGCAACGTCGATATCTTGATAGCGCTCGTCATGCACACAGGCGCAGCCATCGGCGCGCAAATCGGTGCCATCTCCACGCAATATTTTGCTGGCCCGAAAATTCGGCTCGCATTTGTGCCGCTGCCGCTGATTGGCGCAGCCATCGTGATTTATACCCTGTTCACCGGACACAAATTGTAACGCTCGATGAAGATCTTGATTTGCAGTGATGGAACGTCGCCCGCGGACAGCGCGATCCGGATCGGCGGCCTTTTGATCGGTCCAACTCACGCTAAGACAACGCTCCTTGGCATTGCGGAAAATCCGCAGGACGAACGGCCATTGCGCGATGCGCTCGAGGCACAGGCGCGGTCGCTTCGCGCACACGGGGTCGCACCCGAGATTGTTGTGCGAGAAGGCGAGCCGATTCGCCAAATTCTCATTCAAACATCGAAAAAGACGTATGATGTCGTTGTCATTGGCGCGCGGCGAAAGGGGGCGACCGGACTCTACTGGCGCTCGGAGAAGACCTACGAAGTAATCAAGTTGATTCCGCCCCCGGTCCTCGTCGCGATCGGGGAATGCACGACATTAAAGAAGTTTCTCGTTTGCACCGGTGGAAAAGAATTCATCGAGGAAGCGGTGCAACTCACCGGCAAATTGGCTGCCGCTGTTGGAGCATCAGTTACATTACTGCATGTAATGGCCGAGCCGCCGGCAATTTATGCGGATTTGGTCCAAATGGAAGAAGATATCGATCGATTGCTCGAATCGAAATCTGAGCTGGGAGTGAATTTGCGCAGGCAAAGAGAAAGCCTTGAGCGACTGGGTGTGCCGACGGAAGTGCACGTGCGGCATGGGATCGTTCTTGATCAGGTCTTCGCAGAGGCGCGCGAAGGAGATCACGACTTGATCGTGACAGGTTCCTCGCAAGCGCGGGGTCTACTGCGTCATTACATCATGGGCGATCTCACGCGCAGCATTTTGAATCATGCAAATTGTCCTGTGCTCGTGGCGCGCGGGGGCCGAGCGGCAGGCGCCGGAGGTTTTTGGGGTTTTCTCAGCCGGCTGTTTCGGACGAGGCAAGGCTGACGAGCGTTTTGCGTGGCTTGACATCCAAAAGTCACACGTGGTGTCATGGAACACAAATTTGAACAATCCACTTTGCGCAGCTCGCGCGTGCGCCGTTGGCTTGGCCATCTTTGGCGCGAGTGGACCATCGAAAGCAGGCGTCCGATTGCTCCAGCTTTTGCGAAGCCCCAGCCGAGAGAATGGAATGACGCGCGAGTGACGGTGTCGTGGCTCGGTCACGCGACTGTGCTCATTAATTTTTTCGGCATAACGGTCCTTACTGACCCTGTGCTTTTTCCGCGCGTTGGAATTCGACTACCAGGATTCACTATTGGCCCGAAACGTTTGATCACGCCCGCGCTCAAATTCGACGAGCTACCCAAGATCGACCTCGTTCTTTTGTCGCACGCGCACTTCGATCATTTCGATCTGAGAACGCTGCACCGCTTTGGTGAACAGGTCAGCGTGATCACTGCTCCAAACACCGCAGAACTGCTAAGATGGACGCGTCTCCGAGACATCACGGAGCTTCGCTGGGGCAAGCACAAATCTCTTAACGCAGCTGCCGGAGCTATCACTGTCAGCGCGTTTGAAGTGAAACACTGGGGCGCCCGAACACAGCGCGATCATTATCGCGGTTATAATGGCTACCTCATTGAGCGAAACGGCCGGCGCATTCTTTTCGGTGGCGATACCGCGATGACGGACAGCTTCGCAAAGCTACGACAACCAATCGAGCTCGCCATCATGTCCATCGGCGCGTACAACCCCTGGATTCAATCACACTGCACACCGGAACAGGCGGTTGAAATGGCAACCGCCGCTGGCGCCCGATTTATCATGCCGGTGCATCACCAAACCTTCCGGCTCAGCTTCGAACCGTTCCGGGAACCCATAGAACGCTTCCAAACCGCTCTCCGAAACGCTCCCCAGCGCATCGCGCTACGTGAAATCGGGGAAACATTCGTGTTGCCGTAATTGCTCGGTCACAGGGCGCCACCGCCAGAGGCGCAAAAGAAATGCAAATTGATTCGATGACGAGCAAGAGCGTGGCGTGACCACGACTGCAGAGTCTTTCCTTTCCGCCATGCGCTCTTGCCGCCATGCGACGTGGATGCAATGTTTGCACCGCTTGTGCCGACGTAGCTCAGCTGGTAGAGCAGCGGTTTCGTAAACCGCAGGTCACGGGTTCGAATCCCGTCGTCGGCTCCAGACTTGCCTCGCAACAATATGGAGAGCGCAAGCTATCGCGTCCTAACCTCTGCGAACGCGAACGGCTGATCTCAAGTAGTTTTTTCTTGCCAGCTACGGCTTGGCAGGCACTCCATCGCGAATTGCTAAAAACCAAATATTGAACGGCCGCCTGTAGCCACGGGCTTGCTGAAGGCAGGCTCCGCGTTAAAGGTTTCGAACTTTAGAATGACTGACTCGTTTTCCAATTCCGTATCAATCATCCTTCCAACCTTAAACGAGGAGGATAACATCGTGCCGCTGGTTTCGGAAATTACCGCGTGCACTGTTCCTTTTCGGGAAATCTTGTTCGTTGACGATCATTCCATCGACGCAACTCGCGATAAGATTCGTACTCTCGCGGAAAGTCAGCCGATCCGCTTGATCGAACAGGACGCCGCAGATCCTGGGTTAGCCGGTGCCATCATGTCGGGCGCGCGGGCGGCGAAGCGAGAGATTCTTCTGGTGATGGACGCTGATTTGAGTCATCCGGCTGATCGGATCAAAGATTTAG
>QHOR01000194.1:11055-15067 GCA_003219395.1 Verrucomicrobiota bacterium
CACTGCGGACCTTGTGGTCGGGAGCCGCTATGTAAAAGGTGGATCGACACCAGGCTGGGCACTGTGGCGCCGGCTTGTATCGCAGACCGGGGCGATGCTCGCCTATCCGCTTACTGGCTTGCACGATTCCATGTGCGGCTTCTTCGCGATCGGTCGTTCGCGATTGCTGGAACTCTCGCCCCAAACCAGCGGGTTCAAGATTGTTTTCGAGACAATGGTGCGCGCCCGCGGTACCTTGCGCGTACGCGAAATCCCCATCGTCTTTCGTGAACGCATGCACGGGAAATCCAAAATGTCGTTCGGTGTTGCACTGCGATTCTTCTTCCACTGGCTGCACGCGATGGTCGAGCATCTCATCCATGCGGTGTCGCCTCGTGAAGCAAGCGCAAATCTGGCAGAGGCAGCGGAAATCTTACATCCAGAGGCTCCAGGAAAGTAGCGCGGATGCATCTCGCCAGACTCGACTGGAACTGTCGCCGAGTACTACGACGATTACGTCCTTACCGGGACGCGTGCCGCTGGCGATCAGACATTTGCCTGCGGCTTCAGTGTAACCGGTCTTCATTCCGTTGCAGTAGGGAAGTCGTCTGAGCAGCTTGTTCGTGTTTTCAAGCTCGCGCGTGCGACCGTTGGCGAAGCGAAAAACCAGCTGCGGAAGACAAACGATCGACCGGATGGTCGGATTCGCATAGGCGGCACGCGCTATGAGCGCGAGGTCGCGCGCGGTGGAGTACTGCCCGGGAATCGGCAGACCATTTGGATTCACAAAGTGCGAATGCACAGCGCCAAGTTGTTGGGCGCGTCTGTTCATTACTTCAGCAAACGCTTCAATACTTCCGGCATTATCCCGAGCCAGACATCGCGCCACGTCATTCGGGCTTTTCACTAACAACGCGCGCAGGAGATCGATTCGCTGATAAATGTCGCCCGCTTTGATATTCAACTTCACCGGATCAGCCATCGTATCTGTCGGTTGCACCATGACCTGCCGATCAAGAAAACCGCTCTCGGCAACAATGAGCGCGGTAAGTAATTTTTGCGTGCTCGCCGCGGCCCTGAACTGATCCGCATTCTTTTCGTACAGTATTTTGCCGGTATTCGCGTCCACTACAATCACTGAAGCCGCGGTAGTCTTTGGTATTCCGTCAGGCGTGTACTCCGTTGGCGCGGAGATCGTTTCCTCTGCTTCTTTCGACTTTGCATGTCCACGGCGTGAGCGGGCATGAGTCGATTTCGACGTCTTCGTTTTGCGACTCGAAGTTTCTTCAGCATCCGCATCCTGTTCGTCGTCGGATCGACTCGCCTTGACAGATTTAGCTTTCGCTGAAACCGCTTTTGCCTTGCGGACCGGACCGGCCACTCCATTGGGTCGAACGGATTCGGAGTCAGCCGCATCCTGGCTCCGTACGCTGGGAACGGATACCAGGATCAGAACGCAAAGGACCGAGAGCCAGTTGCGCGACGATTTCATGGGTCGGAAATTAGCGACAAAAATTTCAACAGTGCAAGCACCGGAGCGTACGTCTCAGTCGCTACGATTCTCGGGTGTGCTCGATCAATTCGACTTCATAGCCTTCCGGCGCGTCTATGAAGGCGATTTTACCGCTGCCCGTTGTATGCGGGCCGTCGGATAAGGGATAACCTTTTGCTTCGGCTTCCTTCGCGAATTTTTCCAGATCCTCCACTTCAAATGCAAGGTGCGTCAGGTCGGGGCCGACCACTATCGGCCCGCTATCGTCAAATTTACAAATCTCGATCTCAGCATCGCTGTGGGGCGCTTTTAAAAACACCAGCTGGGATCCACGGCCGGAAGTGTGACGGCGAACCTCCTCGAGCCCAAGCACATGTTTGTAGAAAGAAACCGTTTTCTCCAAGTCTTTTACGCGATATCGCGTGTGCAACAATTTCCTGACCACGGCTTAGCTTACTTTGAACTAGCGAATTGTCACCCGAGTCAAGTTTCACAGACCGAACCGGGATCGACAATAGCCGAGTCGCCAGGCAGAGGTCCAAAAGTGTCGGTCTCTGGACAAAGCCATTAAAACGGCTTACTTCCGCTGCGCGCGAACTGCACCGGGCTTAAATCCGCGGTGTCAACGAGAGTCGAGGGGCTCGCGCAAGTTAATACGAGCTCTTCCGACCAAACCTCATCCGTGTGATCCGCGCAGTCCGCGGTTGTCAGCTTATGAAAAAAATCGGAATTCTTTTTGGCCAGGAGCACAGCTTTCCGCCCGCGTTTGTCGAGCGGGTAAATCAGAAAACCGGCGGTAAAGACATCGTCGCGAAATTTGTAAAGATCGACAGGGTGATCCAGGGCGAGTCATGCGGTTACGATGTGGTAATCGATCGCATCTCGCAGGATGTTCCCTTTTATCGGGCCTGGCTCAAGAATGCCGCGCTAACTGGCACGGCCGTCGTAAACAATCCTTTCTGGTGGAGCGCTGACGAAAAGTTCTTCAACAATGCGCTCGCGACCAAGATCGGGGTGGCAGTGCCAAAAACAGTGTTGCTCCCGTCGAATCAACCGCCCCAGGACACGAATGATAAATCGTTTCGCAATCTCGAATATCCGCTGAATTGGGAAGCGATTTTCAATTACGTCGGCTGGCCGGCGTTCTTCAAGCCCTTCGCAGGCGGCGGCTGGAAAAACGTTTATCGCCTGCACAATCCGGACGAATTTTATCGCGCTTACAGCGACACCGGTCACCTGGTGATGATGTTGCAGGAAGAAGTGAAGTTCGAAATGTATTTCCGTTGCTACTCCATCGATCAACGGCGCGTGCGCATCATGCCGTACGAGCCGCGACATCCCTATCATCTGCGGTATCAAACCGACTGGCAGGCGCCGAAGGAGATCCTGCAAAAAGTTGAAGAGGGCGTTCTGCAGTTGAACCAGTTTCTCGGTTACGATTTGAACACGGTGGAATTCGCGGTGCGCGACGGGGTGCCGCTGGCTATAGATTTTTGTAACCCTGCGCCCGATGCGGAAGCGGCCTCGGTGGGGCAGGCAAATTTCGAATGGGTGGTCGAAGCCGTTTCAGAAATGGCCATTCGTAAGGCGCGCGAACACGTCCCCGGCCGCAACAATCTGAGCTGGGGCAAATTCCTGCAAGCGGCAGTCGCAAGGCGCGCGCTGAGCGAGATCGCGTAAGATCGCCAGGCGCTCAAAATGATCCATAACGGAATGACGAAACTTGTATCACTTTTCGTCATTTAGTATTCGAGCTTCCTTCGTCATCCATGCTTCGTGTTTCGTCATTAGCTTCGACAGCACGTTCTTTTTGAGAGAGACTTGTGCTCGCCATGAGCGCGAAGAAACACGTCTTCACCCTCGGCATCGAAGAGGAATTCGCGATCATCGATCCGGAGTCACGCGAGCTGCGCTCGCATATCCAGGAGATTCTCGAGGGCGGGAAAGTCATGCTCAAAGAGCAAATCAAACCGGAGATGCACCAATCGGTCGTTGAGCTCGGCACTGAAATTTGCCAATCGGTAATCGATGCGCGTTCTCATGTTATCGAGCTGCGCACCAAACTTGCAGAACTCGCGGGCCGCAGCGGCCTCCAGATTGCTTCGGTGGGCACACACCCATTTTCGCACTGGCGCGATCAACTCATTACTCAAGGCGAGCGATATCAGGAAATTGTCAAGGACATGCAACAGCTCGCTCGCGCCAATCTCATCTTCGGATTGCACGTGCACATCGGCATTCCGGATCGCCACAGCGCCATTCACGTCATGAATCAAGCCCGCTATTTTCTCCCGCACATTTACGCGCTGTCGGCCAATTCACCGTTCTGGGTGGGCCAGGACACGGGGTTGAAAGGTTATCGGCTCAAGGTGTTCGAGCGTTTTCCACGCACCGGGATTCCCGACGCGTTCGAGAGTCTTTCCGAGTACGAAGATTACTGCAAGCTACTGGTGAAGACCGGTTGCGTGGACAATGCGAAGAAAATTTGGTGGGACATTCGACTACATCCATTTTTTCAAACGCTCGAAGTTCGCGTGTGCG